>JAVXFE010000025.1:0-6395 GCA_036658075.1 Oscillospiraceae bacterium | reverse complement strand
ATATCTGCACTAATTTGCTTTTTGGCAAAAGATGTTCAGTTTGTAAATGCGTGGGTTGTGATGATTATAATAGCTAGAGAGCTTATCGTTACGGGGATTCGACTTATTGCGTTAGGTGAAAGAAAGGTTATTGCGGCGAGCATGTGGGGAAAGCTTAAAACCGTTTCTCAGTTCGTTATGATTATAGCAGTAATGATAAATTGTATCGTTGATACTTATCGTGCGACACCAGGTGGCGTAGGAAACTTGATTGTATTAATCCTTGTGATTATAACAGTTTTGTTAACCGTTTTTTCAGGAATGGATTATGTTTGGAAAAACAAAAAGTTGATTAAGTTTAATTAGGAAGATTTACACAAGAGGGAATGATAATGTTGAATATAATTGTAGATGCAATGGGCGGCGATAATGCACCGAAAGAGCCTATACGTGGAGCGGTAAATGCTACAAAAAACTTAGGTGTGACGATTACACTTGTTGGCAAAGAGGACCAAATTCGAAAAGAACTTGAAACTCTTGAATATGACGAGTCAAAAATTGTTATAGTGAATGCAACGGAAGTTATTACGGGTGAAGATGACCCTACCGTTGCTATTCGTCAGAAAAAAGATTCCTCTTTGCGTGTCGCTTTACTTTTACTACATCGAAATCAGGGCGACGCTTTGGTTAGTGCAGGGAATACGGGGGCGCTTATTGCAGGGGCAACGCTTATTGTTAAACGGATAAAAGGAATTCGACGTGTGGCACTTGCACCGATTATGCCAACGTCAATCGGTTGCTTTTTATTAGTAGATGCTGGTGCAAATGCTGAATGCACACCCGCTTTTTTAAAGCAATTTGCTATAATGGGTTCTATATATATGGAAAAAATAATGGGCATAAAAAAACCACGGATAGGACTTGTTAATATAGGCTCTGAAGAAGATAAAGGTACACCTCTTGTTAACGAGGCACATAAGCTTTTACAGCAAACGCCTATTAACTATACAGGGTATATTGAATCCAGAGAAATCCCTCAAGGCGGTGCGGATGTGGTGGTGTGCGATGGGTTTACCGGAAATGTTATTCTTAAATTTATGGAAGGCATGGGAATGACGTTTGCACATATGCTAAAAGGAATCTTTTTTAAGAATATGCTAACAAAATTTGCAGCCCTTATGGTTAAAAAAGGCATAAAAGAACTTAAATCCACCATGGATTATACCGAATATGGTGGCGCACCAATCCTTGGTGCATCTATGCCAGTGATAAAGGCACATGGGAGTTCAAACGCAAAGGCGTTTTTTCATGCGATAAGGCAGGCAAAAGAAGTTGCACAAAACGGCTTAATAGAAGAGATTACTGAAAATATTCAGAAATATGGGGATGTCCCACAGGAACGAGGTTTATAAATGGGTAAAATTCGTGCAAAGATTATTGGAACAGGAAAGTTTTTACCTGAAAAGGTTTTGTCTAATGCGGACTTGGAAACCTTAGTAGAAACTAATGATGAGTGGATTACAGAAAGAACAGGAATAAAAGAACGCCGAATTGCTGACGAAAATACATTTACGTCAGATTTAGCGAAATTTGCAGCAGAAAAGGCTTTAAAAGATGCAAATATGGACGTTGAAGATGTGGACCTAATCATTACGGCGTGTGTTTCGCCGGATATGTATACGCCATCGGTTTCGTGTAAAGTTCAAAAATATTTAGGTGCTAAAAATGCGGCGGCGTTTGATGTAAATGCGGCGTGTTCAGGGTTTGTGTTCGCCGTAACGATTGCACAGCAATTTATCGAAAATGGTACATATAAGAATGTTTTGATAATTGGGGCAGAGTGCTTGTCTAAAGTTACTGAATATAAAGACCGTGCGACATGCGTTTTGTTTGGCGATGGTGCCGGAGCGGTTGTCCTTCAAGCTACAGATGAAGATACAGGCGTTATTACGGCGACTTTGGGTTCAAAGGGTGAACTTGGAGACTGCTTAACGATTCCGGGGATTCGATGTGATGAAGAAGAAATAGAAAAACGACCGTTTGGAGATATGCGTACAATTTGGCAAAATGGTCAGGCGGTGTTTAAGTTTGCAGTGAAGGTCATGGCAAGTGCTACAAAAGAGGTTATGGAAAAGGCGGGCGTTACTATTGATGATGTCGTTTTAATTATTCCTCATCAGGCAAACCAGAGAATTATTGATGGCGCACAAAAACGCTTAAAATGTGCTCCTGAAAAGATTTTTTCGAACATTGCTAAGTACGGAAATATGTCGGCGGCGTGTATTCCGATTGCACTTTGTGAAGCTATTTCTGAAGGGCGAATTAAACGTGGCGACAAATTTGTAATTGTCGGTTTTGGCGGCGGTTTAACGTGGGGTTCAGCTTTAATTGAATACTAAAAAAAGCGTTAATTGAATACTATAGGGGGTATATACAAATATGGCAAACAAACTTTGTGAACTATTGGGAATAGAATATCCGATTATTCAAGGAGGAATGGCATGGGTTGCTACTGCTGAACTTGCAGCGGCAGTGTCAAATGGTGGCGGACTTGGCATAATAGCTGCCGGAAACGCACCTTCTGAATATGTAAAAGAACAAATACATATGGCACGAAAGTTAACTGAAAAACCGTTTGGTGTTAACGTTATGTTAATATCTCCGTATGTTGAAGAAGTTGTAGAAATGTTGCTTGAAGAAAAAGTTGCCGTTATTACAACGGGTGCTGGAAATCCTTCGAAATATATTCCGCTTTTTAAAGAGATTGGAACAAAAGTTATTCCGGTAATACCCAGCGTTGCTATTGCACAAAAGGTTCAAAAAAGCGGTGCGGATGCGGTCGTTGCTGAAGGATGTGAAGCCGGTGGACATATTGGTGAACTTACAACAATGACACTTGTGCCTATGGTTGTGGATGCTGTTGAAATACCCGTTATTGCGGCGGGCGGAATTGCGGATAGCCGTGGTGTAAAGGCGGCGTTTGCCTTAGGGGCGGATGGTGTTCAGGTTGGAACTCGTTTTATATGTTCAGATGAATGCAAGGTTCATCAAAATTATAAAGATATGGTTACAAAAGCAAAGGATAGAGATGCAATTGTCACGGGTCGTTTTACGGGGCATCCTGTAAGAACCCTTAAAAACAAAGGTACAAAAATGATGGATAAGTTTGAAAAAGCAGGCGACATTGAAAGCTTTGAAAAAATCGGAGCAGGAGCTTTAAGACTTGCCGTTGTTGATGGCGATATCCAAAACGGAAGCGTTATGGCGGGACAAAGTGCCGGACTTGTAAAAGACATTCGACCTTGCAGTGACATTATTAAGAGCATGTTTGAATAAGTTTTTATAAATTTGTAAGATAGACTGAAAATTTTGCATATGAAATTTTAGCAGTCATAATATATATGGAGGTATTTTAGATGAAGACAGCATTTTTATTTGCAGGACAAGGAGCACAGGCAATTGGAATGGGCAAAGAACTTTGTGAAAATTTTCCTGTTGCAGATAAGACTTTTGATGAAGCAAGTGAAGCTTTAGGGTTTGACATAAAGGATATGATTTTTAACGGAACGAGCGAAACTTTAATGATTACAGAAAACACCCAACCTGCTATTTTAACTATGTCGGTTGCGGTTTTGCGAGTTATTGAAGAGGAACTCGGAATTCATGCAGACGTTGTTGCAGGGCTTAGCCTTGGAGAATATTCAGCACATGTTGCATCGGGAAGTCTTGACTTTGTAGAGGCTGTAAAGTTAGTGAAAAAACGTGGAAAGTATATGCAAGAGGAAGTTCCTATTGGCGTTGGAACAATGGCGGCAATCTTAGGGCTTGATGCTGACACCGTACGTGAAGTTTGTAGTATTGCATCTGAAAAGGGGATTGTAGAACCTGCTAATTTTAACTGTCCGGGACAGATTACGGTTGCGGGCGAGATTGCGGCGGTTGAATATGCGTGCGAAGTTGCAAAAGAAAAGGGTGCAAAACGTGCAATTTTATTGGCTGTTAGTGCACCATTCCACTGTAGTATGCTAAAAGGTGCAGGTGAAAAATTAGGTCTTGAACTTCAAAATGTAGAGGTTCATCCTATGAATATTCCGCTTATTGCAAACGCTACCGGCGAGTATGTCAAAAGTGAAAATGAGATTAAAGAACTACTTATTAAACAGGTTTCAAGCTCGGTATTGTTTGAAAATACTTTAAAGAAAATGTTAGATGATGGCGTTGATACGTTTATTGAAATTGGACCGGGAAGAGCTTTAAGTGGGTTTGTAAAGAAAATTACAAAAGATGTAAACGTGTATAATGTAGAAAATATCGAAACCCTTAATAAATTAAAAGAGGGTTTAGGAATATAAAGAGAAGCGAGGGAATATTAATGGATTTTAAAGATAAAACTGTTATAGTGACAGGGAGTACACAAGGTATCGGTCGTTCGATTGCTATGAAATTTGCGGCACTTGGTGCAAACATAATCGTAAACGGAATTAATATTCCTGATCAAGAAGAACTTGCAAAGTCTGCATGCGATGAAATACGAACTCTAGGCGGAAAGGCAGAATATATTTTAGGTGATGTTTCGAAAGTTGTTGACACTGATGCCTTAATAGCCTTTGCTACGGATAAATTTGGAAAGATTGACGTAATTGTTAACAATGCGGGAATCACTCGTGATAATCTTATTATGCGTATGAGTGAGGCGGATTGGGACAGTGTAATTGCCGTTAACCTTAAAGGTGCCTTTAATGTTATAAAATCTGCTACAAAACTGCTTATGAAACAGCGTAATGGCGTGATTATCAACATGGCGTCTGTTTCAGGGGTTATGGGGAATGCCGGGCAGGCGAATTATGCTGCCTCTAAGGCGGGACTTATCGGTCTTACAAAATCTGTTGCTAAGGAACTTGCGGCACGTGGAATTCGATGCAATGCTATCGCTCCGGGATTTATAGAAACGGCAATGACCGAAAAATTAAAGCCGGAGATTAAAGACGAATATCTAAAAGGTATTCCGCTAAAAAAATTTGGTCAAGTTGACGATATTGCGAACCTTGCAACGTTTCTAGCTAGTGAAAACGCAAAATATATTACAGGTCAAGTAATAAATGTTGACGGCGGACTTGTAATGTGATATATTTGCTAAAGAAAAATAAATAAATTTATATAAATATTATAAGGAGGACAAAAACATGGATATTTTTGAAAAGGTAAAGGAAATTACAATCGAACAACTTGGTGCGGATGATGATGCGGTTGTAGCAGAGGCTTCTTTTGTTACTGACCTTGAAGCTGACTCCCTTGATATGGTTGAACTTATGATGGCTCTTGAAGAAGAATTTGACGTTGAAATTCCTGATGAAGATGCTGAAAAGATTTCTACCGTTGGAGATGCTGTTGATTATATAAAAGAAAGACAGTAATTTATATTGGCGGTGGTCGGTTTTGCCGTACCACTGCCATATTTACAAATAATATAGAAACGTGCATCGTTTTTTGATGCCCGATTCTATATTATTTGAGAATTTCGGATTCTCTCAAATTGTAATTATTGATTTTTATGGAGGTAGCATATGAAAAGAGCAGTTATAACCGGGGCGGGCGTTGTTTCGCCTATCGGTACAGGCAAAGATGAAATGTGGAAAAACATAAAAGATGGCGTTTGCGGAGTTAAGAGAATTACAAAGTTTGACCCTGCTGAATTTGCGTGTCAAATTGCGGCTACAATCGATGATTTTGACCCTTCTTTATATATGGAAAAGAAAGAAGCTAAACGTATGGACCTTTTCACTCAATATGCTGTTGCGGCGTCGAAAATGGCGATTGAGGATGCAAATCTTAATTTAGACTCCATAGATAAAGACCGCTTTGGTGTTATGATAGGTTCGGGCGTTGGCGGTATAGATACTGTCTGTGAACAGCATGAAAAGCTTATGACAAAGGGGCCAAGTAAGGTTTCACCGTTCATGATTCCTATGATGATTTCAAACATGGCTGTTGGACAAGTTGCTATGCGTTTTGGCTGTCGTGGCGTTAACTTAACCACTGTTTCGGCGTGTGCGTCAGGTACAGATGCAATAGGATGTGCATTAAACGCAATTCGAAAAGGTGATGCAGAGATTATTTTAGCAGGTGGTGCGGATGCAACAATAAACCGTTTGGCACTTGCTGGATTTTCATCAATGAAGGCGCTTACTACTAATAATGATAACCCAGAAACGGCGTGTTGCCCATTTGATGCAAACCGTGACGGATTTATTATGGGTGAGGGTTCAGGAATTGTTTTAATTGAAGAATATGAACACGCAAAAGCTCGTGGTGCAAATATTATTGCTGAACTTGTTGGATATGGTTCTACAAATGACGCTTTCCATATGACGGCACCTGCTCCGGGCGGTGAAGGCGGTGCAAGATGTATGGCGGCG
>JAVXFE010000024.1:0-13283 GCA_036658075.1 Oscillospiraceae bacterium | reverse complement strand
GGCTTGGATTTGCAAAACCACCAGTGTTTATAAGATTTAAAATCCATGCTGAAAGACCGTATTGACTATTTGGTGTAACGGCCACGGGTTGGGTGAAGATTACTGAACCTGGATTTGAACCGTTAATTAAAATATAACGACCTGTTTCAATCATTGTTGTGTGGTCAGATACCGACCACCATGGAAAACGTGACGGTCCACGTGTGTTCATAATGGTATAAAAACCATCAGATGGCAGACTGCTGGCAGTATATGTGAATCCTGGAGTTACTCCGGTATACGGATCAGAGGGAAGGGTGGAGTTAATCGCTTGCCCTCCCGGATACGTTCCCCATGTGCCGTTATCGGCGGCAGTAATAAGGTTGCTTCCAACGGTTGTGACACCGCTAAAAACCAGAGGTTTATTACCTATTGGTGCATCGTAAAAGTTTTGGTTAATTAAATTTCCGCCGGCTACAACAATTTTAAGAAGATTAGGCGAAAGGGCGTTTAACTTATCTGCTAAAGGGGGTGGAATTACAGGGACAGCGGATAGAGGAGGTTCTACTTCGGGCGGTTGTGCCATGACGGTGGCCGTTGCAAAACTTACAGGAGTTGGAACCCCTGTTGTTCCCCATGATTCGATAAGGTTGTAATTCCCTGCAGGGACACTTGTAAAAGTATATGCACCCGTGGCATCGGTAAGTGCAACGACCCCAAAACCGGTACCGGTATTATAAAGTCCTACCGGAACATTTGGAATTCCCGTACCCGGCACAGACGAAAACGTAGGGTCGTAATAGACAAACCCTGATACGCTTGGCATAATATCACTCCATTTCTTTAATTTTTTATAAGAGTTTTCGACTCTCTACCACATTATATGCAAATTATCTATCTTGTGCGACAAAAGGAGTGATACAAAAAACCACGCAAGAATCGCTATGATTCTTGCGTGGTTTAAGAATGGTTAAGGATTTAGATGTTGTTAAGTATTTCCAAAAGCATTCCTTCACGGATGCTGGCGGTGCTTATTATTAATTCGTCAGAGGAAATCTTTTTCATAAGCTCGCATACTGGGAGCTGTCCGCATACAACGGTGTCGAGGCGACCGGGTTCAACCCCTTCACTTTCACGTTCATCATCGCTCATGTTTACTATATATTGTGAAACATTTATTGCCGTCTGTGCAGGGATGGTATAACCGTTTAAATCTTCACTAGAACCGCTAAGGCTTTTATCGACTATTCCAAGAGAATAAATGCTTCCGCCAAGACCGACAACAGGCAGCCCATACGTATCATCATCAAGCCACTTGATTTTGTCAATTTGACTTGCTACAAAGTCACGAGCGGCGGCAACACTATCGGCGTTTTCACCATATGAAAAAAAGCTATCTGTGAGGTTTACGGCACCTAAAGGAAGGCTAACTCTAGCCAAAGCTTCATTGGCGCTAACTAAAATAAACTCAGTGCTTCCGCCGCCCGTATCTACAACTATGAAATCTTCAATATCTACACTGGAAATCGCCGCTTCAAAGGCGTACTCGGCCTCACGTTCTCCTGAAATAACTTCAACTGGAATTCCGCATTCGTCCATGATTTTTGTGCAAAAATCATCGCCGTTTTGTGCAAGTCGAACAGCAGCGGTGGCAACGGCAAAAATTTCAGTAACTTCATATTTGTCGATAATTTTTTTATATTCAATCAAAGTTTCGAGCGTTCTCTCCATGGGAAGAGGCTGAAGACGCATATCTTCGCCCATACCTTCGCTAAGCCGTGTTAGAAATCGTACTCTTTCTAAATATTCATAGTCGTTATCAGCATCTTTTATTTGTACCACATCTAGCCGAATCGAGTTTGAACCTATATCTATGATTGCAATATTTTTCATAATTATTATATCTCCATTTTCAAAATTTTCATCTCTAATATAGTATATCATTTTTAACCTACAGTCAATAGAAAGTTTGAATAGATTGAGAGATATTACTTCTAATTTCTTGTTTGTTCAAAGATTTCAGCGGTTTATAAATATTTACGCAGTTCTTTAGACAATTTTTCTTCGATAGATATCAACTTTTTGCAAAGATGTTTAGAATTGATATCGGCGGTTTGATAAAGATTAAGGTATTTGTTTAAAGATTTAATCCCCATATCACAGCCGTTGGTAATTAAATCAGCCACCGCTTCATCGCTATTATCCATGCCAATTTTTATATTTGTTTCAAGCCACGACATACCTTTTGCGATAGGACTGGGGTCGTTTTCGCCTATATTATGTTGTGTGAGCCGGGTATGAATTTCGTTTCCTAACTTTTCATGATGATTTTTGCTCTCTGTTAACAATTGCTTCATATCGGTATTTGGTAGCAGTTCTAGCACTTCATCTATAGAAGATACTGCCATTTTAGTGCCTAAATCGCATTCTTTGAGAAGTTTTATTGTATCTGAATTTTTAATATTTTCCAAAATAACCACCCTTTCTGTTTTTTAGATTATTTCCAAAAAAGCATAGCGATATTCATATTTGTGCATAATAAAAACCGCCCCAAAGAGGGGCGGCTGAAAATTTAAATTTATCGTGTGACAACAACCACAAGCTTCTTATCTGCGTTCCACACAAGGTCTCCCATGTATTTTAGTTCATCAATGCAGATTGCGGCTTTTCCACCGAGGTCGTATACATTAGAAACATAATGACCGGCATCGTTTTCGTCATTCTTTAACAAAATCTTTGCAGGTTCCATGTCGCTTATAGAAATTCCGTGAGTTTCATCATAAAGACCTTGTTCGTCATATGTTGGACCTGCGGTAATTTCCTTATTGGTGTTGTTTAAAACCGTTACGGTATCAGTGTTTATATCATACGAAATATCAAATCCGTAATCTACAAGATCGTTAATCATTACAACGCCACGGTCAATATCTCCACGATGTAAGAAGGTAGGAATTTCCCAATCATTAATATAAATTCTCATATCAGTAGCAACGATATAATCCTTAACAGGTGCTTCAACTTGCGGAATACTGCTAATTAAAGGCCATGAGTAGTCCATCATTTTTATGGTATCTGTATATCTCATGTTTGTGGAAGGTGCACCCATAATAACGGACACAAGACGTGTTCCGTCACGCTGAACTGTACCGGTAAAGCAACAGCCGGCGGCTGATGTTGTTCCGGTTTTCAGACCATCTGTTCCATAATAATCATATGCACGACCAGGTAACATCTTATTTGTAGAATAATACGATCCCCCACGGAAATTTATCAGGGGCTTTGAAGTATAATTTAAAATGTCAGGATAATCGGTTATGAGGCGGTTGGCAAGAGTTGCCATTGAACGTGGCGAAATCTTGTTTCCGTTAGAAACGCCGGTGCAGTCTGCAAACCATGCGTTTAATCCCCAAGTTTTTACCCAATAGTTCATTTCATTAACAAACCCAGATTCGCTACCACAAAGATAGTCTGCCATAACCATAACGGCAGCGTTTGCCGACACGGCAGTAATAGCCTCTAAAAGTTCATGAACGCTATAATATGTGCCACTGTTAAGCGGAACATTTGAATAGTTAGGATTTCTTGAATACGACGCCAAAGCGGAGCCAACAGGAACCATAGTGTCTTTTGTGATTCGACCATCCGCTAAATGGTCATAAATAACATATAGCGACATAACTTTTGTCATGCTTGCCGGGACCATAGGGGTGTCCGCATTGTGACCATAAACCTCTTGATTTGTGTTTGAGTTTAGTACAAACCCACCACGTGAGGATAGGCTTATAGCAAACGCAGATGAAAAGTTAAGAAGCATTGCTATAACAATAGCAAGCGGTAAAATCCTCTTCATGTATTTAAGATTTCGATTATTAGGCGAAACTTTAGATTGCTTTTTTGTTTTAGTAAAGATAATAACAACTCCTTTTATACAAGATAGCCATTAGTATGGCTAAAATATTGTAAAGAATAATCGTTTGGATTCTTAAAAGTATAACACCTGAATGTTACAGGAATGTTACAAAACGATTACAATTTCATATTTTACAGGATTTTTTTGCATTTGTCAAGTGTAAAAAGTGCCGGTGACTGTATATTTTAGGAAAAATAATGCTAAAACCCTTTAGAAACAGAGTGTTTTCAGCAATTGTGAACTTTTTTTAAATTATTTGCATTTGAATATATTTTACCATTATATTTACGACATATCAAGCATGCTTTCAAATCCAATGTCGTATATCTGTGGACTGTCACCTATCTTTGACACTTCTACAAATAAATTTTCTAATGGGCTTGAAAAATATAAAAAAGTACGATATAATGAAAGATAATTATTGTAGATAAATATAAAATAGAACGGAGGATGCGTCATGCATGAGGAAAATTATGAAGAACTAGGCGAGCAAATTTTTGATTTAGTAAATGCTAGAAGGTTTGGCGAGGTTAGAGAAATTCTGACGGACATGGAAGCTGCCGATATCGCATTACTCCTAGGTGATGTCCCACATGAGGATTTGCCACTTTTATATAGGATTTTGCCAAAAGAGATTGCCGCCGAAACATTTGTTGAAATGGATGGCGATGAACAAGAACTTTTAATTGAGGCCTTTAGTGACCGCGAACTTAAAGAAGTTATTGACGACTTATATGTAGATGACGCTGTTGACATCATTGAAGAAATGCCCGCAAACGTGGTGCGACGTATTTTAAAACACACGGATCCTGAAACTCGTAAAAGTATTAATGACATTCTCCGTTATCCAAAGGATAGTGCAGGAAGCATTATGACGGTTGAATATGTAAATCTTAGGCGAGATATGACCGTTGAAGAATCTTTTATACGAATTAGACGGACAGGCGTCGATAAAGAAACCATATATACTTGTTATGTGACGGACACAAACCGAAAGCTTTTAGGGCTTGTTACTGTAAAAGATTTGCTTTTGGCAGAATATAGTGAAGTTATTGAAGATATAATGGAAACAAATGTTATATCCGTAAATACTTTAGAGGATAAAGAACACGTTGCACATGCTTTTGACAAATACGATTTTATGGCAATCCCGGTGGTTGACGCTGAAGAAAGGCTTGTCGGTATTGTCACTTTTGATGACGCTATTGACGTTATCCAAGATGAAAATACCGAGGATATGGCAAAGATGGCGGCGGTTGTGCCAAGTGAGGAAAGCTATCTTAAAACTTCAGTTTGGAAACATGCGAAAAATAGAATATTTTGGCTATTATTTCTTATGTTATCAGCGGCGGTCACGGGGAGCATTATTACATCGTATGAAGATGCTTTCGTGCAAATTCCTTTGCTTGTTGCCTTTATTCCCATGCTTATGGGTACTGGCGGTAACTGCGGTTCGCAGAGTTCGACCATGATTATTCGTGGTATGGCTCTTGATGAAATTTCAATAAAGGATTTTTTCAGGGTTTTGTTTAAAGAAACCCGAGTTGCTTTGTTAGTTGGTGTAATGCTAGCTATTGCAAATGCGGCACGTGTCTTTATCATGTATCCAAACGACGACCCTGCATTTTTGGCAGTAACGTCAGGACTTAGCATGATATGCACTGTTTTTATTGCAAAAAGTCTGGGTTGTGTGTTGCCGATGCTTGCGAAAAAGTGTAAGCTTGACCCTGCCCTAATGGCGGCACCGCTTATTACCACAATTTTAGATACATGTTCAGTTTTGATATTTTTTAACATTGCCCTTTGGATTATGACATGGGGAATATAGATAAACAATCCCAACCACGTTTTAAATGTGGTTGGGATTGTTTGTCTTCAGTTTAAACGTATGTTCCGCCGATATCGGTGGAACATACGCTTATTTTTTCACCGTTTAAAAATTCTGTGTAAACATTATATTCACGGTCTTGTGCATATAGTTCCCCAGGCTTCGAGCTGATTTAAAGCGGCAAAGTTAAGGCTTCCGTCATGCTGATAAGGGTCAAGCCTTTGAAGTTTTATCCATGTTGTCTTATGCTTGCCGAGGTCAAATTTTTGACCTTCTTGAGATTTTTGTGGCTTGATTTCTTCTTTAAAACCGTCAGAGGTTTCAATGACCGCAGTGTGCCAAAACGTGTCATGTTCACGACCATTATCGTCTTTGTTATAGTCGCTTCTAAGAGCAAGAACAAGGGTGTCAAGCTCAACTTCACGTCCAAAGTATACGGTGAAGGTTAAATCTTCATGAACGGCTCCGCCCCATGAATGATAGGGATATATACCATGTCCGTTAGGGACACTCATACCGTCGATTGCGTTTCGTGCATAAAAACAGCCTTCGTTTCGAGTGATACGGTTTGCGTATGCGTGTGGAAAGGCGATAACTTCACCATTTTTTATTGCATCTGAGTCGGTAGGATTGCTCCATTCTGGAGCATCAGGGTCAACCACCTCACTTGCTAAGCGTATATCCAAAGGATTTAAGCAAAGGTTTCGGTATGTGGAAAGGTCGTCGCTTGTGGCAATTCTCATAGTAACGGTTTGTTCACCGCTGAAGGTATCGGGTGCAAAACCGCTCATCGCTTCACCTTCGGGAATAGGGAATTCAAATTCGCCGTTTGGGATGAAAATTTGGCATTCCGAGACATCTTTTGCAACGTTTACCCAAACGTCAGGAGAATCAGACTTAAAAACAAGCTTATCACCGCTATTATAGCCTTTGGTCGTTAAAGTAACCGAATTTTCACCTGTAATTGTAGCTATTATATCGCCATTTTTGGCAACTTGATTTATAGTTAAAGACATAATTTTCTCCTTATCTTATCTCTGTCATTGGCACATGGTCCATGTCATCAAAAGTTTGGTTTTCGCCAACCATTCCCCATATAAACGTATAGTTGCGTGTAGCAACGCCTGAATGAATTGACCAGCTGGGAGATATTATTGCCTCATCGTTTCTCATAATAACGTGGCGTGTTTCTTGAGGTTCACCCATCATATGGAATACAACGTCGTCATTACCTAGTTCAAAATAGAAATAAACTTCCATACGTCTATCGTGAGTATGACATGGCATAGTGTTCCAGTTGCTTCCAACGTCCAAAGCGGTCATTCCCATAACAAGTTGGCAACTTTGACAAACATCAGGGTGGATGTATTGGTTTATTACACGCTTGTTACATTCTTCAACGCTTCCGAGAGGACGCTTTTGTGCCATTTCCATGGTGATTTTAAGGGTTGGGTATGTTGTATGTGCTGGTGCAGAGTTTAAGTAAAACTTTGCAGGGTTTTTAGGGTCACGACTTTTAAATGCAACTTGTTTTATTCCCATACCAGCGTATAAACCGTCTTTATAATCAAGGTCAAATTCTTCACCGTCTAGTATAACTGCTCCAGCACCGCCAACGTTAATTACGCCAAGTTCACGGCGTTCTAAGAAATAATCCACGCCGAGTTCGTGACCGGCTTCAAGCTCTAAAGTTTCGTTTGCAGGACACACGCCACCAACGATGATTCTGTCAACATGTGAATATACCATTTTAATTTTATCAGGGTTAAAAAGACCTTGAATTAAAAATTCATCACGCATGCGGTCGGTGGTATAATGCTTTGCATCTTTTGGATTCCATGATGGTCTAACTTCAATATTCATAATTTGTTCCTCCTAAAATTTATATGTTTGTATCGTTATTATCTTTAAAAAAATCCAAAGTTTAGGACTTTTGTTTTTAAGTTTGTCCATTTTGAGTTAGTAAAATTCTTAATCTATAATTCCGATAGTATATCCAACGGTAAAATCCGCATATGGCGATACACTTTGGACGTCAAACTTTTTCTTTAAGTCGGTGCCTTCTCCTATTCGTGGAGCCATTCCACGCCAAGGTTCGAGACATAGAAAGTTTGCCTTAAACGGGGCTTCACGTGTCCAAAGTGCCAAAGTCGGAAAACCATAAAAACTAAAGTTCACGCCCTTGCCTGTTTTTGAACTAACAAGTTTAACCGAGCGGGATTCAAGTCTTTCAAACATAACGGCATCGTCGTTAAAAAGGCTTCGTTTTAAAGGTAAAACATTTCCGCTTTCAACTATAGGCTCATGGAAGTTATGTATGAAGTCATCTTCACACATACGGATTGAGTACAGAGGTTCAGCAACTTCAAACTCAATTTGCCAATCTTCGAAAGTTTCAGAGGCATCTCGAGGAACGTTAAATGCTGGATGTGCGCCGATGCAAAAATACATCTCTTCTGTGTCAATATTGCGAACTTTAAGGGTGTTTGTAAGCTCACCGTTTTCAATTTTAAATGTAGCAAAAAGTTCAAATTCCCATGGGTACATGGCTAAGGTTTTTTCAGAACTTGTATATTTAAAAGTAATTTGATTTTCAGAACTTTCTATCATTTCAAACTCTTCTTTGCGAACAATTCCGTGCTTTGGCATTGGATAATCCACGCCATCAACGGTAATAATTCCATCTTTGGTTTTTCCAACAACAGGGAAAAGTATAGGCGCAGAACCGCCCCAAAAGTTTTCATCACGTTGCCAAATAACCTCTTCTCCGCTTTTTCCGATAAACGAAATTAGCGTTGCACCAACGCTATCAATTTTTGCAACAGATGAGTTGTCTTTTATTGTATATATCATAGTTTATAACACTCCGTCCTGCCACAATGGCATATATTAATTTTTAAAGCTTTTGAATCATAGAAACAGTATACCACTATTTAATTAATTTGTCACCTAATTTTGTGGAAATTATAATGTTTTTTCATTTACTCTAATATATATAATTAGCACCTTTAAATATAAGTATATTATATGTAGGTTTATTGCCGAAAGGTGTTGACATTTGGCGAAAAAAGTTGTAAAATTTAGAGGTTGAGAGTTTATAGAAAATTTATATTAATTAAATTGATATAAAAAGTTAGATTAAGATAGTTAAATTAAGATAGGTAAGGGTCTAAATTATGAAAATAGGTATCCCTAAGGGATTGTTATATAATTATTATTATCCGCTTTGGCGGTCGCTTTTCGAAAATCTTGGCTGTGAAGTTGTTTTGTCGGATAAATCTACAAAGCCTCTTGTACAAAAAGGAATAGCTGTTACTGTTCCGGAAATTTGTTTTCCTATAAAAATATATAATGCACATGTAATTAATCTTATGGAAAAGGGTGTTGACTTTATATTCTGCCCTAGGTTTGTACATATCGAAAAAGGATATTGGTTCTGCCCTAAATATGTGGGACTTCCTGAACTTGTAGAAAAAACAATTGCCGGGAGTCGCTTGCTTGTGGCCGAAATCGATACCACACAGGAAGATACTTGCGATATAAATTATTTCATGCCCGTAGCGAAAAAGCTTGGCATTTCACGGCATGATATGAAGGTGGCTTTATGTGCCGCTCAAAAGGATTTTGCGACATTTCGGAGTTATTGTCATATGGGGCTTACTTTAGATGAAGCCAGTCTTGCTTTTTTCGATAAAATCCCTCCCGAAAAGTTTTTAAAAAATAAGACCGAAACGACAATTGGATTGCTTGGGTATATATATAATGTATATGACCCTTTAATTAGCATGGATATCATCAAGAAATTGCGAGATATGAACGTAAATATCATCACTTTTGATATGCTGACTGATGATGAACTTCATAAGTATCGACACACAAATACACGACCGATATTTTGGACTTTTGCCGATAAGTTATATCAGGCGGCACACGTTATGATTTCCGATAAAAAGGTTCAAGGACTTATACATATTACTGCATTTGGATGCGGTCCGGATTCTGTTGTTGGTTCAGAAATTGAACATGATTTTGCCGACTCGGGCGTGCCGTTTATGACACTCCGTATCGATGAACATACTGGTGAAAATCATTTGCAAACTCGTATAGAGGCGTTTACGGATATGTTAAAGAGGAAAATCAAAAAAGTTAATAAGCAGCAAAATTTAGCGATAGGCGGTGAAGTTTTATGAAGATATCTTTTCCACACTTTGGGTGTGTAACAGGCTATAAAAAAATACTTGAAAAGTTCGGACATGACGTCATCGTTCCTAAGACTCCAACACGGACAACTATGGAACTTGGCGTTAAATATAGCCCTGAATTCATTTGTTTTCCATTTAAGGTTATGCTTGGAACATATATAGAATGTGCAATGGCGGGAGCGGAAGTTATTGTTACGTCCGGCGGTTCTGGACCTTGCCGTGCTGGAATGTATTCGGATATACATCAGAAAATTTTAAATGATTTGGGATATAAAACGCAGGTAATCGTTTTCGATAGTATGTACAAAGATTTTTCAAAGTTTATGGAAAAAATTAAAATGATAACGGGCGGAAAATCTATTCTTTCAATACTAAAAACAATTGTTTTTGGCGCCCAACTTGTCGATAAAATGGATAAGCTTGAAAAAAAGCTTAAAATCTTGCGTGCCTATGAAATTAACTTTGGCGAGTTTAATCGTGCATGGAACAATATTATAAGCGATTTTGATTCTTGCACTACTATTAAAGACGTGCGACACGCATACAAATGCGGACTTGATACGCTTACAAAGATTCCTATTAAAAACGTCCCTGAAAATGAGAAAATTCGGGTTGGAATCGTGGGCGAGATTTATGTTATTATGGAAAGAAGCGTAAATAAAAATATTGAAGAAACGTTAAATACTCTAGGCGTGGAGGTCGAAAATGTTCAATATACTTCCGATTGGGTGCGTGACCATTTGACACCGCAATGGTTTCCGTATCCAAAAGTTCATAGAGTCGCAAAATTATCTGACGAAGTATCGCCACTGAATACCGGCGGACATGAAAAGCATAATATGGGATGGATTTTCGACTTTAAAAAACGTGGGTTTGATGGCGTTGTTCACTTAATGCCGTTTGCGTGCCTCCCGGAACTTGTTAATTTAGGAAAGTTTCCGGCAATCTCAAAAGAGCTTGATATGCCGATTTTATCTTTGTCTCTTGATGAACAATTAGGAGAGGCTCACATAAAAACAAGGGTCGAGGCTTTTACAGATTTGATACGTTCAAAGCATTTCATGATAGAACCGGTAATTCAAAAACCCGATGACGGTGCTGTAAAAAAACCACGAGTTTTGGTTCCGGAGGGCGAAATGTCCTATGCGATAAAAAATGCGGCAAAGCTTTAATAGTATCAAGAATTAAGAAATATGAATTAAGAAGTAAATAGAAAGGCAATGGTAACTTTATGAAATATTATTTGGGAATCGACATTGGGTCGGTTAGCACAAACGTGGTCGCAATGACTCCGGATTATGAAATTTGCTTTAACGAATATATGCGTGGAAACGGTCAGCCTTTAGAGAGTGTAAAAGCCGTTATGAATCTCTTAAAAACCCGCTTAAACTGTGATGATAGTGATATTTTGGGCATAGGTGCAACAGGAAGCGGCCGTGAGCTTGCCGGCGTTTTGGTTGGAGCAGACGTAATTAAAAACGAGATTACGGCGCATGCAACGGCTACACTTCATTATTATCCTGATGCATCAACGATTTTTGAAATTGGCGGTCAGGATTCGAAAATTATTATTCTAAAGGATGAAATGGTCGTAGATTTTGCCATGAACACTGTGTGTGCGGCAGGAACAGGGTCGTTTCTTGACCACCAAGCAGAAAGGCTTGGAATCCCTATTGAAGATTTTGGTGACATGGCTTTATCTGCTAAACGTGATGTCAGAATAGCCGGAAGATGTACAGTTTTTGCCGAATCTGATATGATAGCAAAACAGCAGTATGGATTTTCAAAAGAGGAGATTATAAACGGTCTTTGTACGGCTTTAGTTCGAAACTACATAAATAATTTAGGGCGTGGAAAAAAGTTAAAGCCTCCATTTATTTTTCAAGGCGGAGTTGCGGCGAATAAAGGGATACGAAAAGCGTTTGAAGATGAAGTTAACCATAGCATAATTATTCCAAAATATTTTGATGTAATGGGTGCGATAGGCTGTGCAATTTTAGCAAAAGAGAGCATGGAAGAGGCTGGAAGCAAGCCTAAATTCAAAGGTTTTGATACACTTAATCTTGAATTTAAACCCACAAGCTTTGAATGCAACGACTGTCCTAACATGTGTGAGGTTATTCGTGTTATTTCAGGGGATAAAACACTTGCTGTTTGGGGTGACAAATGCGGAAAGCATCATAATACTTAAAATTAAGGAGACTATATATGGAAAATTATATTTACAAGCCGAAAGGCGTTTGCACTAGGCAAATTTCGTTTGATACAGATGGCAAAATTGTTGAAAATGTGAAGTTTACTGGAGGATGTAACGGAAACACAAGTGGAATTTCACGCTTGGTTCAAGGAATGGATATCAAAAGGGTAATTGAACTTTTAGGCGATGTGGATTGTAATGGAAAAGGAACGTCTTGCCCGGCGCAACTTGCAAAAGCCCTTAAAGAAGTTATATAGTTATATAAGTGAAGAAACCACAAACTCCCACCACGAAATTTTCGTGGTGGGAGTTTGTGGTTTTAAATTAATCTTCAAAGTCAAATAAATCCGCATTGCGTTCTTGAAATTGTGCATAGATGTTTTCAGCGAGGTCTTCATCAATAACCTGTGATAAAGCACTTTCGTCATCGGCAATCATGTCAATCTTAAACATAGCAACCTCTGTAACTTCATCTTCATCATCATCATACGGAATGCAGACAATATACTCGTCTTCATCAATCTTGATGGTGTCAAGGTGTTCAAAAACAACTTTGTTTCCGTCCTCGTCAAATAAATCTATTAAATGCGGGTTTTCGTAATTCTCTTCCATAAATAAATCCTCCTGTAATTTCATGTAAAATTTTATCTATTTAATCTATTTCACGTTAATGGTTTTTGTTGCTTGCTGTCCATGTACGTTTGTAAAATAAAAGCAGCGGATATAGAATCTACACTTTCTTTTCTTTTCTTACCACGGACGTTTGTGGTGTTCATTAAATTATGCGCTGAAACGGTGGTTAAACGCTCATCTACCAATATAACAGGCACATCAATTAAAGCACGAAGCAATTTTGCAAACTTGCGTGTTTTGTTGGCTCTTTCTCCTAAAGTTCCGTTCATGTTTTTCGGATATCCTACAACAATTTCCGTTACCCCTGTGTTTTGGGCAAGTTCTATTGCATATTCCACAACCTTTTGTGGGTTTTTTTCTTTAAGAGGTTCAAGAGTTTTTGCGGCAAACATCATATCGTCAGATACGGCAAACCCTGTCCTGCTATCACCAAAATCAATTCCTAATATTTTCATTTTTCTCACCTCGCAAGCTGTGCATACATCATACCATTAAAGTACAGATATTTCAATAGCTAAGTTTTAATTATACAAG
>JAVXFE010000023.1:0-13655 GCA_036658075.1 Oscillospiraceae bacterium | reverse complement strand
TTAATAATTAAATATGGCCATAAAAAGTTCCCCCAAGAACTATTTAGCAAAAATATGCTTACAACTGTTATGATAGGTATACTAAGTGGGATTACAATCTTGTAAAACACCTGCAATTTTGTACAACCATCAATAATTGCAGATTCAATATAACTTTTTGGTATACCATCAAAATAATTTTTAAACAATAATATATTCATACAATTAGCCGCAGACATAAACCACATTGGGAAATAAGTGTTTGTGAAATTTATTCCGCCTATAGGGAAGTCAATAAAGGTTTGAAAAAGCGGTACCATGTTTGTACTTGTAGGCATCATTAAAGTCCATAAAATTATACTAAAAACTAAATTTGCACCTTTAGGCTTTATTCGAGATATAACATATCCTCCTAAACCTGTTACAAACAACCCGAAAAATAAATCTCCGACCGCCATAATAATCGTATTAAAATAATACTTCATGAAATTCATACTCTTCCAAGTCTCAATCCATTTTTCAAAATGGATTGCTTTGGGGATTATTGTTGGCGGTGTAGCAAAAAGTTCCTGTGTATCTTTCAAACTAGATACTATAATCCATACCGGTGGGAATATACAAATCACGCTTGTGACTATTAAAAACATAAACATAATTATATAGCCGATTTTAACTTTCGGCTTTTGAAAATCAGAATTAACGATTAAGCCTGTTGTTTTATCTTTAAATATTTTCAATTTCAATACCCCCATTATTCACTATCTTCCACTTTCTTCTTTAGCCTAAAATAAAACATCGTTATAAATATCAATATAACAAAAGTAATTACCCCAAGTGCCAGAGATTTGCCTACATCCATATATCTAAAAGCATAAAAATATGATTGTAAGTTAAGAGTCATAGATGCATTATTAGGTCCGCCATCTGTCATCATCAACGGTTCTGCCATAACTTGAAATACACTGATAATCTGCTGTACAAACATAAGGAGTAGCATATTAGAAATATGTGGCACGGTAATATATCTCACTTTTTTCATTACTCCCGCCCCATCTAATGTTGCCGCTTCATACAATTCATTATTGATACTTTGAAGACTTGCAAGATATATGAGCATTGTTCCGCCGAAGTTTTTCCATGTCATTGTTAAAACTATTAGCATTATTGATAATTTAGGGTCCTGTATCCAGTTAGAATTAGGAATATTTAGCTTGGAAAGCAACATGTTTAATATTCCTCCATCGCCTGCCTCAAACATAAATGACCACATTAAAGCAACTGCTACCATAGGCATAATACATGGTGTATACATCGAAAATTTAAAGACATTCTTCCCTATTACCATCTCATTAATCATGATTGCAATAATTACAGGTGGTAAATATCCTAAAATCAATGACCAGAAGACATATACAAATGTGTTTGTTAATGTTTTTAAAAACACCGCGTCCGTTAAAACATTTATGTAATTTTTAATACCAACGAACGCTGACGGTGTAAAACCTTTCAAATCGAAAAACGAATACGAAATTCCCGTAACGATAGGTTTCCAGAGAATAATATATAAAAAGAAAATTACCGGAAGCAATAACAACCATCCAGCCCAATTTCGTTTTATCATTGTTACTGATTTTTGCTTTAAATTTTTTTTTGGCTTGTTTATTGCTGTGTCCATTAAAATCCTCCCCAACGATTTACTGAAGTTTATCTAAATAGTCTGTTTGAAAATCATCTGCTGCCTTATCTAATATGTTTTTCGGTTCTGCTTTTTCATTGCTTAAAACTTCCTGGATAGCACTATCTAAAATTTTATAAAGTTCTTGGGCACACATTGGCACTTCCGCTTTAGGTTCTACATCTTTATTATTTAAATAATCATCAAACATACTCATATTTACTGTACAATAATCTTTTGCTATAGAATTATAAAGGTCGACATGTTCCTTTCCGCTCCACGGGGTTGTCACATCATTTTCACCTTTATATCCAAACACCACTTGCTTTTTATCTTTTTGTGCGGCTAAGCTTTCGCTTATTCTGTTTTTAAGATCATCTGTTATACTCGGTGTATATCCTGTTACTTCAAGCCACTTAAACACCGCATCAACTTCTTCATCTGTTGCGTCCGGAGCAATCATTCTTAAAGTGCCTCCTAACAATGCTTTTTTCCCTTTAGGACCTGCAGGCATAGATGCCATACCAACATTTTTTAAATCCATTCCATAATCCACTGAAACTGAATTAGTTATAGCTGCACTGCTATCAAAAGTCATTGCAAGTTCATTCATTGCAAACTTTTTCGCAACATCCGGAGTATCAAGTAAAACGTTATCTGTCCATACGTTATATTTCCATTTTAAATCCTTAACATATTGTAAAGCCTCTACGCCTTCAGGAGAATTAAAAGTAGCAATCCATTTATTCTCATTTTTCTTTTCAAATTCAGCTCCAAAACCCCATGCAATATTCATAAATAACCAACCGCCTTGGTTTTTGGTTGTTTGAAAAGCAAAGCCTGCTTTCCCTGTCTTATCCTTAATTTCTTTAGCTGTTAAAGCTAACTCTTCAAAAGTCTTTGGATATTTCGGTAATCCTTTTTCATCTACAATGCCTGCTTCTTTAAATAAATTTGCATTATAACAAAGTCCCATTAAATAACCTTCAGCAGGCAATCCGTAATATTTTCCATCTATGGTTACTAAATCTAACATATCTTTGTTAATCTTATCAGCATATCCATGCTTGTTTATAGCCTCTGTGATATCTTTTGCATATCCCGCTTCCACTATTTTCTTAGGTTCAGTAAAATGCGTATTGTACACTGTGGGCAGTTGATCACTTGCCGCCTTTGATAAAAACGAATTTACATCGTATGACCATTGATCCGGAGTAACCGTTATGTTTGGATACTTTTCTTTCATAATACCGACGTACTTTTTAAAATTTTCAGCTTGAACAGGATTATTCTCTTTTGGCCAGTTTCCAACGGATATAACCGTCTTATCATCGCCAGCGACTTTTTCTTTTTTTCCGCACCCGGTAATAGTTCCTAACGCAAGCACTACACATAATGTTAACGCAACAAATTTTTTCATAAAAACCCTCCTAAATTAATTATTTCATGCTATTATTATAACAAGGCCATAATATAAAAACAAGGATAGTAACGTCATAAGACGGTCACTATCCTGTTATATTTAAAATATTCATACCTAGGTCGCCATGATTATGGACGGACATTTCTATTAAATACTTATATTATATATTTTGAAGACAAATCATTTTATATAAGCTCTTTGATTTTATTATTTATTTTATTTCTAATTTCCAAAATATAATCTGCACCCTTTGGATAATTTTTTAACGTTATCTGTTTTGCTCCAACCAGCTCCAGCACTTCATCTTTTCCTATAAACGTTTCTAATAATTTCATTGCTCGCAAATCTTGTAAGGCTTCATAGAACACAACTGCACGAAGTGATTCTATAGGACCTTTTTCATATGGGTACACCGAAAACGCATCACCTGAAGGAAACGCACCAATTGCATCAGTCGTCAAGAATGGATTAATTTTGTACTTTGAAAATTGTGAATAATAAAAATTAAATCCCCAATGCAAAAAACCCGCAATATCATATTTATACATCTGTAATCCAATAATCCGATTTCTATATGATGGCATTGACATATAGCGGTTGCTTAAATTTTCCACACATTGACCACAACAATAATATATCCACAAGTCTTTCACTTGATTTTCAATAAACACATCTGCACTATCGGTGCCGGGAACGGGTTTTTTAGTTAATCCATGCTTATAAAAATTATAATCTGACATAGCATCAAAAACCTTAAATTCTTTCAAATATTTTTCAAGTACGCTTGCGGCAAACTTATAGCTTTCCAGATGCTTTTGTTCGGGTTCGTCAGAAACGTGAAAATATGTCTTGTCCGCAATATTTTCTTGTTTCAAAAACGCAACTAAAGAAGGTAGAAATTGGTCTAAAAATTCTAAATATTCCTCTGAGTTTGCTCTTACCTCCCAACCGAATATCTTTTTTTCCTCTCCATTTATTTCAGCCATAATTTTAGGCGTAAATTCAGCACCCCACTGTGTAAATAAATGGGACATCTCAAAATATTCAATCCCATTTTCCAAACACATGTCCACCCAACGTTTTAACTTTGTGAAATCAAATATATATGTATTTTCAGATTTTTTTACACCAACTAACTGAATTGTAGGACGCTCTCCTCCTACTTTAGTATCTAAAGGCGGTGTGAAAATCGGTGTCAAAATCATATTAATTCCTTCTTTAACAGCCATTTTAACAAACTGTTCCATACGTCTCCAATGCTCCTCTGAAAACATAGGTATATTATAGTAAGATGCTATGCAATCCCCGTGAAACCATTGCGTATAAATAAGTTCTTGTTTTTGCAGTATCGCATCAATTACCTCTAATTGCATGGTGGCACTCTCGAAAATTTCCATTTCACTATTTACAAAACATATTTCAATGTCATATTTACCGGCTTCTATAATATCGTCAATCTCTACCGTGACCCATAGACTATGACATCTATACGGTATCACTTCAATTTCCTTATATTCCATTGGGTATAATGGATCAGGGAACAACCCCGGCTCAAGTGAAATAAAATCTTCATCATGTCTATAATCATATGCAGGCACTTCAGAAGGTACCATGCCAACTTTTCTAATTGTAACAAGATTTTTAAGTTCCGATTTAACTTCTATGACTGCATCAATTTTCACATCACTTCCTGTAGAATACATAATTTGATATGAAAATCTTTCTCCTTTTAGCACGGTCGCTGTACTCATTTCTCTTTTATCAAAAGTATCTCTTAGCATAACCTTTTCCAGTGACGATATTTGTTTAATTGAAATTTTGCTCATACTTTTCCCCTCACATTCTATATCCTAAATAAATATCTACTTTTGTATATTCACCTATTTTACTTTCATACTTTATTTCATAATCGTTGCCATATTCAAACTTTATGCGTTCGCTTACATTTTTTATACCAAATCCTCCAATCGTATTAACATCATTTACTTTGCTTACATCAAATCCTATTCCATTATCTATGACCACAAAATGAATTTTCCCGCAATCCATAAAACCCTTTATTTCCAATAATCCCTTTTTATCATTTGGTAATAATCCATGCTTAATTGCATTTTCTACAATAGGTTGCAAAATAATTTTAATAATCTTTTTGTCTAATATACTGTTATCAATATCATATCTAACTTCAAATTTTTGGTGTACTCGCATATTCTCAATTTCTATATAATTTTTCACGTGTTCTATTTCTTCTGAAACTCTGATATATTTATCACCCTTATGCAAGCTAATTCTAAAAAATATAGCAAGTGATTGAATAATTTTTTCAATCTCATTTTGTTTATGTAGTTTTGCAATCCATCTAACGCTATCTAATGTATTATAAATAAAATGCGGATTAATTTGTGCTTGTAGTATTTGGAATTCCGCTTCTTTTTGTTTACGTATAACGCAATTATTTTTTTCAATTAAATTATCAATCTGCACAACCATTTCATCAAAAGTCTGCTCCAAAAAATAAATTTCATCAGCTTCTGTATTTTGATTGAAATCAACGGTAAAATCACCATCAGTTAGCAAATCTATATTATTTTTCAGCATATTAATCCGCTTAATAAGACTGTTTGATAAAAACGCTGAAAATATAATTGCTGTTAAACAAATTAGCACAAGTACAATTGTAATCCACATATCAACAAAATCCACAAATGTTTCCACCGATAAATATGGTATTAAAAAAACTGTATACCAATCTAGTGTCTTTGCACCATTTAGTTTTAACGGTTTGCATGAATAAAAATACGATTTGTCGTCAAAAGTAATTCTTGTAATATCATCAGTTGGAATAGCTCCTATTTCACCGTTTATACCAGACATTGTTCTTCCGATTTCTTTTTGTTCTTCAGAAGAAATAATGGTCATATCGGAGTCGACAATTTTAAGGTTTCCGCCATTGATAACAATGTTTTCATATACTCGATTAATACTTCCTTTATCAATAAAAACACATAAATATCCAATATTGTATGCCGTATGAAATTGTGTGTATTTTCTAATTTGAACTGTAAATATATCTTTCCCGTCTTTGCTTTTTAATTCAAAATATTGTGATTTGCTTCCTACTCTGTTTAAAATAGTTTTATCAGGTATTTCAAATTCTATATTATTTAGAGATTTTTGATAGGCTTGTCCATCGTTTCCTACAACCATCAACCCTGTAATTTCTTTATTATCCTTTAAACATTCTTCGAGATAAGGAATTACATATTTCTCCTTATCCTCGTCTTTGCCTTCAGCAAAAACATTATATATTTCCCTATCTTGAAGCATATTAATAGACATAATATCTACATAATTAATCATTAGTTTTAAATTTTGTTCAACTGTTTTTTCACAAGTCGCAATATTTGACCTTGTAATCTGCTCCGTATAATTTATCAAATCACGCTTTAGCATCCCAAACATAATAAGTGATGCAAAAATAACACTAATTGTGATTACCGAAAAAATACGCGTTCTTATTTTAAATTTTCTTAAAAACGCAACAATATAATTATTTTTCATAACTATTCCTCGATTTCACTCAATGTCTACTAATATATTCTTTTGGCGTCATATCAGTGATGCTTTTAAAAACACTGACAAAATGTTTAACAGTTTTATATCCAACGGCTTCACTAACTTCATACACCTTTAAATTTCGGGTCAAGAGTAACTTCTTTGCTTCCTCAATTCTATATTCTGTTAAAAACTTATTAAATGTCATTCCTGTTTCTTCCTTAAAAATTCTCATAAAATATCGTTCACTGATAAAAAGCATACTTGCCACTTGCTCAATCGTAATGTTTTCCATATAATGAGTTTTAATATAATCTATTGCAATTCGGATATCTTTTCGTTCTGAAACGGTTTTTGCATTTTCAATCAAAGAAATTGCCTGTTTCCATATCCAAACAACTATTGATTGCATTTCACTTATCATGGTAAGTTTTTCTATAGTAGTCACGGCATCAATCTGCAAAGAATTAAAATCTATTTTTAATTCTTTAAGATATTTAATAATATTAAATATCAAATCAATACAATAATTTTTAGCGAGGTTTATATCCTGTAAAAAAAACAACTGACAAATATAATAACTGACGTCAAAAGTTTGCCCTTTGCACAAGAACTCATCTATATGTGTATTAATCTCTTGTATTTTAAAAATATTAGATGTGCATTTAGGGATATCACAACTGCAAATCATTCCTTGTTTTTGCAGTATTGCATAGTCTAGGCACTTTTTTGCATTGGTTATTGCATCGACAACTATGTTGTCGATGCAATAACCAATATAATATTCGTTTGCATAGTCACGATATTTTTCTTTTAGTTGGTCAAAACTTTTTTTATAGTGGAGTACAACAAATTGATGATCATTTAATTGCACAACTCCGGTGTTTCGAGAATCATATTTTTCTAATTTTTCAATACTATTTTTAAAGCCAACTTTATATTGCATCATAATAACAGTGTCCGGCATCTCCCCACTATCATTACATAAAACACCCAGCTCTATCTGTTCCCCTGCTAATATTTTGTTAATCACATATTTTCGTGCATACGAGGTGTTATATTGCACGCTGTTTTTTTTATAAATTTTATCCCTAATATCAGATACCGCTTGTAATAACTCGTTTTCATCAATTGGTTTAATTAAGTATTTGCTTACGCCATTTTCTAAAGCTTTTTTTGCATATATAAAATCTTCGTATCCTGATAAAATAATAAATTCGATATTCTCTGATTTAAGAGTGTTAAGCATTTCAAGGCCATCCATAATCGGCATGCGAATATCAGTAATTACTATGTCAGGTTTTGTTTCTTTAATAATTTCAATACCTTTTTTACCATCTTCCGCTTCGCCAACGATTTCAAAGCCGTTTTCCCTCCATTCTACCGCATTAACAAGACCCATACGAATATAATACTCATCTTCTACAATTACAATTCTACATAAAGAATGTTTCACCTACTCACTCCTTTTTATTATTTATATATAATAAAATCTTTTCTTTCAAATGATTTATTGGTTCTATAATGCTTTTCTCCATATATTTTAACAAAACGAGATACCCACCTAAGCATAATATCGCTATTAGAAACGCATAAAACAAGCTTTTCCAAACAATATCATCAATATTTATTTTCGGAATAAATGTACGTATATTAATATCAAAAGTCTCTAATTTCATTTGGCTCTCTGTATATTTTGTCGATTCCGGTTCAAAGTTTTTAGAGTTATATGATGAAAAATATGTATGACCAAGCTTATCCCCAAACATAATATTTACATTCAAATTATTTTTCTCTTCCTCATTAAAAAATAATCTCGAAATTTTATCTAAGGAAATGTCAACGATTAGATATCCCAACGTTTTACCATCTTCGTCGCTGATTAAAGAAATTTGCGACAATAACCCTGAAACAGAATTTGAATTGTAAAAATACTCTTCGTTGCCTCTTATCACCCAAATAATAGGTTCTTCTCTAGTTAGTTCCGCTAAAGGATATTGCTTATTAAATTCTTCAAAGCGTGCCGGTTTTACCACATTATAAGTAGAATAAGATTCTCCTTTTTCGGTATAAAGAATAATTCCATCAACATTGTTATTTACTCCCAAAAAACCTTCAATAACTTCATAATAATCAGCTTCATTAGATTTTTCTTTTAATGCTTCTAAAAACTTTGCATTATTTTTAATAAAATTAGAAGTTTTTCCAATTGTCAACATGTAAAATTCCGCACTTTTATATCCTTGTTTCAGCTGACTTTCGGTTATTTCTTGAAATTTTTGATTTGATAAATTATAACTAATTGTAACTAAAATAAATATATTAATAGCCATAAATATCAAAAATACCGATATTAATATTCTGTTAATTCTGGAAATAAAATACTTATTCACAAAATCACCACACTTTACCATATTTCAATACTAATATTAATTATAGCATAGCTTTGGTAAAAAGTACAGATACCAATACCGATATATAGGGCATAATTGTGCTTTTTTTATTTGCAGTTTGCAAATCATTTTTCACCAAACATAGGATTTCAAAAAAAATAACGAGATATCTGGGATTTGATACCCTGATATCTCGTTTGTTTTTAGTCTGATGGCATTCTCAATTTTCGAGGACGCCCTTTGTAATATAATCATTGCCGGCTTCTTTTATTTTTTGTGCTGTTTTTGTTCCGGCAAGTCCAGCTATAGCGGTTTCTTTCAACTTATAATTCATAAGTTTTCCAACCTCAGCCATGGCTTCAATCACTTCATCTGCAGGAATCATGGATTTCATACCACAAAGAGCCATTTCGGCTGACGAAATAGCGTTTACCACTCCCGATGCATTCCGTTTAATACACGGAACTTCTACAAATCCACATACAGGGTCACAAACCAACCCAAGAACAGACTTTAGTGCAAATGCAACCGCCATTGAACACATGCTTGGTGAACCACCGCTCAATTCCACAAGTGCAGATGCCGCCATTGCGGCGGCACTGCCGCATTCCGCTTGACAGCCCCCTTCGGCACCTGATAATGTAGCTTTTTTTGCAATCACCATTCCAATTCCAGCACAGTTAAATAACGCCCTTGCAACTTTTTCATCGCTAACATTATTTTCATCCGCAAAAGATAACAAACTGCCTGGAATAATTCCACATGATCCCGCTGTTGGCGATGCAACTATTGTTCCCATACGCGCGTTTTCTTCGGCGATTGCCATAGCCTTAATTATCGCATTTGTCATTAATGGAGATAGCAACTTACCTTTATTGGAGGAATTTTCATAGGTATATGCATTATCACCACTAAGGCCCGAAAACGACTTCGTGTTTTTAATTATAGAGGATTTTTTCATAATATCAATATTTTGTAGCATTCTATCTAATAATATTTTTTGTGTGCTTTTAGAATTTTTAACTTCTTCAGCTAACACAATATCTCCGATTGTAAAATTTTTCTCATTTGCTAGTTTTACCAGCTCCAAAATTGATTTAAACATCTTAACCTTCTCCGTCCAGCCACAAATTTTAATTTCAAAAGCTTACAGGTATGTCATTAATATCTATAACTTTAATCTGTCCTCCACCTATTGATGAGATTGTGACCGAAACTTTCTTATCTTTACCAAAGAGTTTTATTGTTGCAGTATTTGGATGAAAGTATTCATTAATTCCAAAAGTAAACACAACCTCTAAATTCTCACGCTTAGCATAATCAAAGCTTTCTTTAAGCCGCACATCATCTGGCAAAAATCCCAAAATTCCACCTATTAAAGCCTTATCGGTATAGTGTCCCTTATATGTTTTCGCAAACGAACCATAAAGACAAATTTCAGCTTTTTTTGGAGTAGTACCCAGTAGTTTTCTTGCCAAAAGTCCGCTTCGCACCGCACCCGCAGTATGAGAGCTTGATGGTCCTATCATTATCGGTCCAATAATGTCAAATACACTCATGATTTAACCATTTTTCTATATTCTCTTTGACAAATTCATCATCATTTAATTCAGGGTACATTTTATAAACACGGTCAATCTCTTCTGATTGTCCTAAAGACAAGGTCTCTTTCGGATTTAAACACCAAATCCCCTCTAACAGCCCTTGACGCCTTAAAACTTCGTGAAGTCCCGCTATACAACCTTCAAAATTATTTGCGGTATCAAAAAATGCCGAATTAGCATCTGTAACTTTATTTGCAAGAGCCATAATTTCATCCGTTATGTTTTCGGTTTTTTTAGCTTTCTTTAGCATTTCAAACATATTAACCGCCGTTTTTGTCCATACCGACCAATGCCCCAAAAGTCCACCTACAAAACCATTTTTATAACTTTTTCCATCTTTAAAAAACTCATAATTTGCGAGCAAATCCATCACGATATTATCATCATTTCCAGTATACAATGCAATTTTATCAGCTCTTTTTGAAAATGTTACCGCACGCACAACATCTTGAGTTAAATAACGATCAAAAGATGCTGCTTTTATCGCTGCTACTCCATCAATTTCGCATATTTGCTCCCAATAATTATAACTAAACACTCTTCCGCCACAAGCCGGCTGTAAATAAAAAGCAATTATCGGAATAGTTTCTGCCACTTTTTTGGTACGTAAAATCAATTCATTCTCTGACAAATGTGACAATCCTCCGGGACTTAACAAAACCGCATCATAACCATAACTTTTAGCAAGCTCCGCCTCTTTAATTGCCTGCTCTGTTTCACCGCAAACACCGGAAATTTTCACTATTGTTTTACCTGAAGATTCTTCGTATTTTGAAATTTCATCACTTGCACATTTTAATACTGTTTCAAACAAATTAATTTTATTATCTCGTATCTCAAACTGGGTCGTATGAACAGCAATGGCAAGACCTCCAACGCCCGAATCCAAATAATATCTGCTCAAGGCTCTTTGACGGTTTTCATCAAACTTTCTCTCCTTATTTAACGCCAAAGGACTTGCAGGGATACATGTTCCTTCATGTAAAATTTTTAAAGCTATATCGTGTCTGTTCATTAATACTTCCCCTTTCTTTCTTCAAAATGCGTGGGTTTTCCTAACCCTCTGCCACCATCCTTTATCCATTCGGCTTGCCATGAAATGAGTGTTTTAGGACTAACCGCAGGGTATCCAAAGATTTTTATAGCAAGCGATGAGTCGTTAAGATATGCGTCACTTCCCTCATCTCCTTCAAAAATCGGGGTTTCGCCTAATAGTTCGCCAAGCTCGATTGCAACCCTCTTCACAGACAAAGTTTCAGGTCCGGTAACGTTCATTTTCGTTGCTGGAGAACTTGCATGTAACAATCCACGCAAAGCAATTTCGTTTGCACTACCTTGCCATATCATGTTAAACAATGGCGTTTTTAGCGAAATCGGGGTGTGATTTATAATGTTGGATGCAATATCATAAAGTACTCCATATCGTAGGTCAACGGCGAAATTTAAACGATATATAAAGATGTTTGTATTAAAAGTATTTGCAGCATATTCAAAAGCACGTTCTCTTGAAAGACAACTCATGGCGTACTCTCCTACTGGATTTTGCTTGTCTTTCTCAGTACATCCTCCGCCGTTTATTGGAACAATTGGATATGTATTTCCGGAAGAAAAAACGACAATATTTGACTTTTTAAACTTTTCAGCAGCAAATGAGGAAAGCGTTGAATTCATAGCCCATGTTTCCCATTCATTTCCATCTGTACCGAACTTTTTTCCTGCCATAAAAATTATATTTTCTATAAGTGGTAAAGCGTTTAATTGTTCCACATCAAGCAAGTTTGCACGAATAATTTCGATATTGTTATCGGTTAATAATTTTGTTGCAATCGGGTCTGTGAAGCGAGATACAGCAATAACTTTTTTTGAAATCCCTGCTTTCTTTATAGCATTTTTAGCCAATATACACAATGTAGGTCCCATTTTTCCACCGGCACCTAAAATCATAATGTCGCCCTTTATCTTCTTAATATCATCTACAAGTTTATCCGATGGAATAGCTAATAAGTTATCAAGTTTTTCCTCAGTCCACATATTTTATTTCTCCTTTTTCTTTTTCTTTTTATAATTTTCTATAATTTCTTTACCTATTTTCCCATCATCTGAAAGCAAATCTATTATTGTAGTTGCTAAAATTTTTGACGTCGTTATATACGCTGTCTCTTTGCTTGAAATTTCAAAATCCGCACCATGTGCGGAGCCTAAAAAGCCTCCCATCGTGGGTTGAATACACGGAATAATATTACTTAAATCTCCCATATCCGTTGAACCCGTCATGTCAATATTATGAAAAATATTTTCTTTATTCACAAAATCCAGTGCGTTTTTCTCAAATACTTCGCTTAGATATTCATCCTGTAAAAGTGGCATATATCCTTGTATGTCCGTTATTTTACAAGTTGCACCTATGCTAATGCAACTACCATTTATTGCATTATCCACCTTTTGTGCAGCATTAATAATTGCAGGCATATTTGCACCTCTTACATAAGTTTCCATTGTTACTTTTGATGGCACAACGTTAACAAGGTCGCCACCATTTGTGATAATTGGATGAATGCGTATTTTGTCCTCATCTCTAAAAACTTCACGGTTTGCATGAATTGCCATAAGCGATAAAGAGGCTGCATTTAATGCGTTTATTCCCTCATATGGGCGAGCGGCATGAGCGGATTTTCCATAAAACTCAATATTTTTTGCAATAAATCCCAAACTTGAACCATTTAGAAATATATTAGGTTCGGGGGTTCCAGCCTCTGAATGTATCATAATGGCAATATCGATGTCATTAAACGCCCCAATTCGTATCAACTCTTGCTTTCCGCTTAAATAGCCAATCTTGCCTTGCTTTTTAAGTTGTTCACGGTATTCAATCTCAACAAATTCTTCTGCCGGAACAGCCATAAACGTAACATCACCACATAGAAAATCCATAACGCCACTTTCCTTTAAACCATATGCAACCCCCAACATCATGGCAATCTGTGCATTATGTCCGCAGGCATGTGCGGCTCCTGTTTCATTATCCG
>JAVXFE010000022.1:0-14497 GCA_036658075.1 Oscillospiraceae bacterium | reverse complement strand
CATAGTGAGCGGTTTTTTTGTTGATGCTCCGTTAAAAACAACCGCAATTGTGCCAGAATATGCTTGCTTCTTAGTTTTTCCATTCTTGTCTGTGTAGGATATGGTGTTATTTTCGACATCATAAATATCCTCAAGGTTTATTTCAAGCTCCTGATTCTTATCCACTTTTTTGCAAATATAACTCAAGGTTTTTTTGCCATCTTTGTCACTATAATAAGCCTCAACGTAATAACCCAACAACGAATTTGGCGTTGTACTTCCAATACTCATCATAATATCATCAATCAAAATGCAATATGGTGGAATATTATTTTCACCTCTTAATTTTGTGATATCGATTCCTTCAACAACGCCTTTGTGATATTTTAGGTTAAACGCCTGGTTTAATAGTGTTTTCTCTGATACTGAAAAAATCGTACTATCATCATCTTTTATAGATAACACTTTTGCGATTTCGGTGTGCAAAGCATTATAGCAAAGTTCCACAACTTCCTTTTTAGAAATCGCACGGTTAGTGTCAGCGTTTAAGTTATCATCTAAATCCTTATCACGAATCACCGAAAGATAACCTTTAGGATATCCGCCCTTTGCACGTGCAATTCCATCGTATCCTAAAACCTTAACACTTCCTACAAGTGCCTCAATAATAGAAATCACATCATCCGGTTTAAAAACATCGGTTGAATATCCTGAAATTAACCCAAGTCTTTTCGCCGTAGAGATATACTTTGCATATTCATTCGCTGGATCAACATCTAAAAACGTGGAAGATTCATCAAAGTATGGCTCTCCTAAATTTGATAAAGTGCAAAGAACTTTTGCAAATTCTTTTCGACTAACCGTATTTTCCATTTCATAATAACTCTCGTCCAAAATGCCAAGTTTCATAAGTAACCCTATTTTATTTTGATAATCCTCAGAAATTTTTATTTCAGGTTGCAAAACTTCTGTTTTATTGTCTTCGCTATCCGCCGCAAATGTAGCGAATGTGCCAACTATTAAGAGTACACAAATCGCTATTGACAATATTCTTTTTAGTCTATTTCTCATTTTGCACCTCCAAAATTCCAAGTATGCTGTGTATTATTTTGGCACTTTCCGCACGTGTACAGTTATTTTTAGGGGCATATTCATCATTTCCAACTCCGTTTATAATCCCTAGGTTTTTAAGAGCGTACACGCCATCTTTTGCAAAATCTTCAATAGTTTCATCATCTTTGAAGATTTCTGTTGCACTTATGTCCATCTCAATTCCTAAAAATTCAAATGTACGATACACAAACACTGCCATTTCTTCACGAGTAATAGCCTCACCAAGTCCAAAACTCCCATCGGGCTTTCCTGCTATTATTCCTGCATTTTGGAAAACCTTTATTGGCTCACTATACCATTCGCCAAGTTGTACATCCGAAAATGGAACTTCTGCCTCCGACTCTTCTTTTATGCCTGTTGAAAGTGCTAACATTTTTATAAACTCTTCACGTTTTACGTCACTGTTAGGTTCAAACCTTCTGTCAGAGACACCATTTACAATACCTTTTTCATACAATACATTTATGCTTTCTTGAGCCCAAACCACACTTTCCAAATCGTCAAAATGCACTTCTCGTGGTGCAATATCATCCAATTTCGCCGACGGGATGTCTCCCGGCTGTATCGAAATGTTTCCGCCACCACCACTATTTGAACCACCGCTACTACCGCCACCGCCGCTACCACTGCCGCCTGGGGTATTATTTCCTAAAAGTTTTTTAACTTCTAAATCGAACTTTTCTTTAAAGTCATTTAAATTTGTATACTTTTTTTCACCTAAATTTACCGCAAGGGTTTCTTTTTGTATTTTTTGATAATCGCTACCTGTTCCAATTTTTAGCCCTATATATTCGCCATGAGTTTCGATTATGTAAATTACATCATTCCAACTTTTTGGCTTTTCAACCGAAACTAAAATTATCTTTTCATAAAAGGCCTTTTTTAAGGTATCAATGCTTTTGATATCTTTTTGTGCTAATTCAGCAGTAATATCTTTTATGCTGGCTTCTGAAAGTTTTGTCTTTGCGGTATTTAAAAAATCTTTGTCAAAGTCAAACAAATCTTTTTTATCTAAGATATTTTTAATCCGCCCGGCTTTTAGATTCGCAAGCCCTACTGCTTTATGGAAAGCCGTCACAAACTTTTTAGGGTCGTTTGCATCAAAAGGTATCTCTGAATACAAAACTTCATTTATAAAATCTTCATCAAGTGCATTAAAGTCATTGTCTTTTAAGTTTAAAATCAGCACCATCTCACTTTGTGGATTTTTCAAATCAAGAAGCGTTTTCAATTGCTCTTTCGAAGTTGCTTTGTTAATTTTTCCAGAAATCGCTTCTTGTTTGTCTCCATCAGTAACATGATAATGTTTTTGTGTTGTTATGGCACCTGTATTTTCATCACGTACTCGAACGGTATAAAAGCCATTTCCGGAGTTTGCGTGAAATCCAAACGAATATCCGCCATTTTCATCCGCAAGCATCTGCGTATACTCCACAAATGTATCCTTTATCTTCTCTTCTAATTCCGCATTCGATAATTGTGAAATATCTATGATGTTTGAAATATCTTTGTTTGGTTTTATGACTTCCAAAGTAATGTTTTTATATGCCATTTCGGAGCCAAAATTGCCACTTACCGTGACGACATTGCCATTTTCTGCAATATTATCAATAGGAGCCGCCTCTACCGCCACCCATGAAAATAGCATAATCATTAGCAGAGAAAGAAAAAGTTTGCTTTTCATACGTTTCATACAGTATCCCTCGCTTTATTATTTATATCTAATAACTACATTATATGGCGCCCAAAAAGCACTTCCGAGATTTTGTAATGTAACCGTTGTTTTCCCGCCTTCTGGTACGCTGTATTCTTTAGTAAACATAGTGTTATATTTTACCGTATCAATCCCAAAATATCCGGTATCTTTCGTGTCTTTTGTCCATGATGAATCAATAAAAATAGGGTCAGCTTGCTGTGTGCTGTCGAATCCAGTAAACACCATAATATCCGCCGTCTTATCAATATCAAAGCTAATCCAATCTTTCTTTATTGCGGCTTTCCAATCAGGATTGTATAAAGAATCCGTAATAGACATTTGAATAAAGTCACAGCCTTTTAAGTTGCTGGTTTCGTCTAAATCTTTAATAGGCCATTCTCTGTCACCAAACCCTTTTACTCCACTTCTAAAATCCTTTCCGATTGAATAAACTGCACCTTCATTTATAGTTGCAATATTAACCAAGTTAGATGTAGTAGGTGTTTTATACTTCGGACAAATTACAGTAATGTATGGCTCTGAAGCGTTTTCTCCCATGTTTCCAAGTGTAACCTTTAATGGGGCTGCTCCTGTAAGATTAAAGGATTTTTTAAACATATTCTCATATATTGTGCCATCACTGTACTGTACAAAGTTGCCACTAAGTGGCGTTGGTAGTTTACTCCATGTATCATCAATGAATATCGGCTTTGTTGTCGGATGATTATCTATAATATATACATCCGCATCACACATTAAATCAAAACTATACCAATCCTTTTTAGGTTCCGTGCTATAAGCCGTTTTAGCTATACTAGGCGGACCATATTTATAATTCAAATGTGGCCTTATGTATGTTTTTCCTGTTAGTGGGAAGTCGGTTGTAATGCTTTTATATGTTAAAGCATCACGGTCACAGAACATTAAATCTCCAACCTTCAAATCTTTAACTAATACAGATGCATCTACCCACGCATCTGAACCAGAACCTACAGGACCCAAGTATGCCAAATTTGATACTAATTCATCAGCACATGTATATTTTATCTTGTATTCCTTAGTAGTTCCATCACATGCAATTGCTGTGATTTTTGTTTCACCAGGGAAAAATTCAGGTTTAGTTATTTCGTATCTTGTACTTAAATCTTCACCAACAATCTCAACATTTGGTGCCATTCTGTTTGGCGTAACCGGATACTCAATGTTTGGATTAACATCAGTAAGTCCTGTTATCACTTGACCGTCTATAGAAATCTTAGTCATCTTAGTATTATTATTTGGGAAAGTCGAGGCGTTACAAAGTGGAATCATTGTATTAAAATTTTCCCATGCCATTACTTTAAGAGTACAACCTGTCACATCGGCAGGCATTGTCATTGAGATTGAATACAAAGTGGACCCCTGATTTACGGCTTTGTTATCAACCCTAACCTCCTGAAACTCACCATCTTTTAAAAGTACTACCGAAAAAAACATATGTCGAGGAGTAGCTTCAAGATTTTGTACGGTTAAACTAACCTTCACATCTTCGTTAGCCGTTAATTTTGTAATGATACCATTTGAATTCCGATAATTTATATTTCGCAAAACTAGCTGTGTTTTGTTCTCAACTATCTTATCCTGCACACCGCTATTCGCCAAAATCGGAACGGATCCAACAACCATTGATATTACCAATAAAAACATAAAGAACAGCTGCATTTTTCTTGACAAAAAATTTCTTAACATAAAATTTCCTCCTTAATATAATTGTTAGCCTTTTACTGCACCTATTGTTATGCCCTGCACAAAATATTTTTGTACAAATGGATAGAATAATATAACCGGCCCCATAGTAAATACCGTCATTGCCATTTTATAACCTTCTTGTGGCATTTGACCTACGCTACCCCCAACCTTTTCAGATAACAACTGTTTCCACTGCATAGAATTAAATATATTGTACAAATAAAATTGAAGCGGATACAGTTTTTTATCTGTTATATAAAGCATTGCCATGCTCCAATCGTTCCAATATTGGATTGCAATAAACAACCCAATCGTGGCTAAAATTGGCTTTGATACAGGTAAAAATATTTGGGCATAAATTCTAAAATCATTTGCACCATCTATTTTTGCCGACTCCGTAAGTGAATCCGGAATATTGTTTTGAAAATAAGTCCTTGTTATAATAATGTTAAATACATTTACAAGTACCGGAATTAGCAATACCCAAAACGTATTTTTCATTCCCATCTTACTGATTAATACATATGATGGAACAAGTCCTCCACTAAATAATGTTGTAAAGAAAAAATAAAACGAAAATATATTTCTATATTTAAAATCCTTTCTTTGTAAAACAAATGCGGTCATTGTAGTAATAAGAAGTCCAAAGACTGTCCCTAAAATCACTAGCTTTATTGTTACGCCATATGCGTTTAGCATTTCATCCGGTTTTTGTAAAATAAGTTTATATGACTCTATAGAAAACTGTTTAGGGATAAGCGTAATGCCCTTATATAGCATGCTTTCCTCTGTAAATGAACCTGACAATGTATATAAAAATGGTAAAATACAAAGTATGGAGAATATTATAACGACTGCATATGCAAATATATTAAATATGATTACTTCTCTTGATTTTTTCATAATGGTCTCCTTCGATTAAAATAAAGCATTGTCAGCGTCAATGCGTTTTACCGCATAATTCACACTCATTACCAACACGAAACCGATAATCTGTTGATAAAATCCTGCCGCTGCCGTAAGACCAAAATCTTTTACAGTAAGCAAACTTCTAAAAACATAAGTATCAATTACGTCAGTTGAATCAAACAGTTGCCCATTATTTCCTATCATTTGATAGAACATATCAAAGTTGCCTTTTAAAATTCCACTTAAAGACAGCAAAAGTAAAATAACAACGGTTGGAATCAACATTGGAATTGTTATATGTATAATTCTTTTAAACAATCCCGCACCATCTAAATATGCAGCTTCATATAATTCGGGGCTAATCCCTGTAATAGCAGCTAAATAAAAGATTGTGCCATACCCTGTTTCTTTCCATAAATTCGTAAAAGTCAGAATATATTTCCACACACCCGGTGAATTATAAACATCTATTTTGTCTATTCCAATCGCCGAAAGGATATTGTTTATAGCACCATATTCATAATTCAAAAGACTAAACGCAAAACCGCCAACAATTACCCATGACATAAAATAAGGAAAAATCATTATGCTTTGCATGGTTTTTTTCGTTCTGTTTCCAATCATTTCTGAAATGAATATAGCTAAGGTGATACGAAAAACTGTTCCGAGTATCAGAAACGTGATATTGTAAAATAATGTGTTTTTAGTAAGCATCCACGCCATTCCAGATTCGAAAAAATACTTAAAGTTCCCAAGTCCAACCCATGGACTCTTAAAAACCCCCAAATTATATTGAAAATCTTTAAATGCAATTATAATTCCAAACATTGGAACATACGCAAAAATGAACAATAATATTGTAGCAGGTGCAATCATTAAAAACAATAACTTGTTTTTCTTAAATTCAGGCCAAAATCCGCCTTTTTGCCTTGTGTATAATGCTTCTTGACTTGCTAAAACTGTAGATGATTTGCTGCGTTTCAAGTTTACCCCTCCGTCCTATGTAAAATCAATTTTTGTTATCTGCCAAATATTTATCAAGCTGACTCTGAACGGCGGAAACATATTCGTCTATGCCTGCCTCTTTTAACTTTTGCTTCTCTACCGCAATGGCAGCGTCTACATCATCAACAAATCCAAGCATTCTTGGCGCTGTATATTTTAAATAAACGTTATTAAGTGATGCCACTATTTCGGTAAAATTACTTAAATCTCTTCGATAATTTACAGTTGGATCTTCAAAGTAAACACTCTTAATCTCATCTTCGATTCTTGGGGCTTCTGGCAGTGTCATTTTACCCTTCATGTCATATTCTTGATTTCCAATACCAGTAAATACATTTGGGTATGAAACATTATCCAGGTCTTTTTTCACGCCTGGCTCAATTTCTTCATAATGAACACCAGAAACGCCATATGTCAATAGGCGATATAAATCCTTGTCAGAATAGAGCAAATCTATAGTTTTTAATGCCTTTTCCTTATTTTTTGTTCCCGCCGATATAGAAATCGCTTCTGACATTGAACTTGAAGCCGTCACGACTTTGTCATACACAAGATAGGCTCTGATATCCCATGATTTTCTATCGTCTTTTTGAAATTCTTCATACATTGTATTAATTTCTTCTAAATTTGAAAAAGCTGATGCACTTCTGCCATTTTTAAATGATTCAACCGAACCGATTTTACTTGACATTGCACTTTTTGACCAATATCCTTTCGAATTCCATTCCTTCATTTTTAAAGAAAAATCTTTCATTTCAGGGGTATCGATTGCCTTAAATATCTTTTTATTTTCATCATATAACGATGTAAAAATCGGGCTTGCGGCACTTCCTTCTCCAGGTGAAACCCATCCTAAATTAAAAATAAACATAGCCGCTGTATTCCATGCAGAGCTACCCGCTATATCAAACGGTATAATATCTTTTTCATTTTTTGCAACCGCATCTAAATATTTTCCAAACCCATCAATTCCTTTGATTGGTTCAACTCCATATTTATCCATAAAGTCGCCTCTTACAAGATAACATCTTTTGTTAATCATGTCTTTACATGCAGCGATTGCATATCTCTTACCTTCAAGGTTTCCGGCGTTAATATACTTTTTATTTTGTTTTTCCAAGTATGGTGCAAACTTTACAAGTTCATCATCAGTAATTTCAGAAAACGCACCTTTTGATGCATTGTCCCAATATGATAACCAATCCGGCGTTGAAATTAAATCAAAACTTTCACCCGACGAGAAAATCAAATTGTAGTTGTCCATTGTTAAAAACTCTAACTTCAAGTTAACCCCAAGTTCTGAATTTAACTTTTCGTTAATTTTTCCTAACACCAAATTTAAATCTTTTGGTTCTTCACCACATATGCACATTACAATGTCTGTCATACCATTGTTTGAAGCTTTTTCTTTAGAACAGCCTATAAAAACTGTTGCTATAATTAAAATAGCTAATCCTAAAGAAATAATTTTTTTTGCGTTTTGTTTCATATCATGACCTCCATTTTCTTAAAAATTATGTTTGTATTTTCTATGTTTCATTTTTAATTAAAGTTGTATACAATTTTGGTCGTCTTTCAAAATGATAAAGATTTTTACCATCACCGTTTGCTTCGCCAACTGAAAGCCAAAACACATAATTCGGATTTTTAATTACAGCTTTTGCAATTGCGATTCCATTTTCTTTGGCATCGGCGATAACTTCGCCATATGGATTTAAAATCCTTGTACACTTTCGTTCAATCACCCCAGAAGTTACCACATAAACACCGTTGTTCATAGCACACGCACGGGATTGATAATCACAAAATCCAGCAGTTGGATTTAAAATAATATCCACGCCCTTTTCGTAAAGGACTCGAGTCATTTCCGGAAACCACATGTCCCAACAGATAACAATTCCAACTTTTCCAAAATCCGTTTCGAATACAGGCAATCTGTTTCCCGCAGGCATCCCTTCCTCAATCTCCGCCATAGTGAGATGCGACTTATCATACATTCCTACAATTTCACCTTTTCTATCAATTAACATTCCTGTGTTATAAAACAATCCATTGCGTTTTAAATGAAGTGATAAAGCTATGTAATAATGATTTTCTCTTGCCTTTTCTTTAAGTTGACGTATTGGCTCATCATTTAATGTAAGACTTCCCTTTTCGATAGACACATCACAACGCCTATCATACATACCTTCTGTTAAAACTACTACATCCGGTTTTTCTTTCGCCACTTCATCTAACTTATCAAGTGTTTCTTTAAGATTCATTGCACACGTTCTAGGCGGATTGTAATCAATATGAATTGCTGCCATAGTAACAGTTTTTGGAATATATTCTTTTAAATAATCAATGTTTACATCATTGATAAGCATCTCGCCCATTTCACTTGAAAACCCTAAAATTGCAATCTCAAGCTTTTTTGCTTTTGGAGGAGAAACACAAGTGTCCTCATCTTTTAAATATCCTCTTGCTATTTGTGATTCCTCTGAATCAAACCACGTAAACAAAATTTTATACTCTATGTTTTTAGCAAAAATCTCAGCCTTAAAATTATACACGCTTTTTTCTTTTATATCAACAAGAGGTGCCTTAACTTTTGCATATAAGTAATGTTTTCCACTTGTATTAATACCAATTTGATTTTCCGAAATATGTACATCTGCCATGACTTCTAAATACGGCACCTCTTTTTTCCATTTACTAAAATCCATCCGTTCACCTCCATATATAATAATTCCCAATTTTTCTTTCTATTCCGTATCTTAACTTATAGATATTATACAATAAAAAATCAACAAAAAACTTCATTCTTTTAATCATTAACTTCAATATTTTAAAATATTGCATATATATACACTTTAAAAGTTGCAAATTTTTATACCATATGCTATAATCAGCTTAGATAAAATCAGATATGGGGTAATTTTATGTTAAAAAAGCCGTTTATGACATTGTTTAATATTAAAAAAAGTATTCAGGCAAAAATTTTTATTACCTTTATGATGTTAATTGTTTTCACTATTATTTCTATTACTATTATTTGGTGTGAAAATGTTACACGTGCGATTGAATCAAACGCTATTTCTCATATACAAGATGTAATCAAATCTTCAAATTCAAGATTAGAGGATAAGCTTTCAAGTTTGGATAATATTATAAAAACAATATCTAATGATAGAAAAGATATTATTAATATCATAAAAAATCCGTTGCTTTTTCAGGAATCCTCATATAAGCAAGAAGTATCTACTCTTTTGGAGCCGTACTTTGCTCCAAACGCAAATTCAATTTATGGAATCTGTATAGCAGATCTAAATGGAAACTTCAGCAAATCAGGAAACCCATATCTACCGACAGAATACATGAACACCGATTGGGTAAAAAATATTATTTCTGGAAACGGCGAAAACGTGTATATACTTAAAAACCTGCATACCTCAGCAACTGAATTTGACCATTCAAAAAAGTCGTATCTCACCCTAGGAAAAGCAATTCTTGAAGACGAAAACGTCATCGGTTTTATATTTATCGACATAAAGCCCTCCGTAATAATCAGTGCTTATGGCACAAATATGATGAACGGAATCGCCACTTCATTAATAATTGATAAAAATTCAAATATAATTTTTTGGAATAACAACGCCTTAGCGGGTGAGGATATTAATAATTTAATAAAGACAACTCCTCAATCAATCAACGAATATACCGTTCAAAAATTAAAGATAAACGGATTAGTTCAGTTTGTGGTTTCTAACACTTCAGCCTATACAGACTGGACAAGTATTGTTCTCGTTCCAAATAGCGTTTTAGAAAAACAATATATAAATGCAATCAAAGAAACTCTTTTTTATGCAGTTATTATTTTATTATTAGTAATCATTATTTCTATGCTTTTATCATTAAATATCACTTATAAACTTAAAAGGCTTAGGAATTTTGCACTCTATTATAAAGACAATAACTTTGTTATTCCTGATGAACTTTCAAAAATTCATTCAGAGGACGAAGTAGGTGAACTTGCTATTGCTTTTTCAGATATGCTTGCAAAAATCAATCAGCAAATGTTAGATATAAAGCAACAAGACAAGCAAAAACGCAAATACGAAATTGAAGCTCTTCAAGCACAAATTAATCCTCATTTTTTATACAACACCCTAAACACAATAAAACATTTAGGTGAGATTCAAAATGCTAACAATATCTGTTGCGTCACAACTTCATTAATATCACTTCTTAAATACTCTGTAAATAGCGAAGAAAAATTTGTGGATATTAATAGCGAAATAGAGTATATTAAAAATTATATGAACATCCAACAATATAGATATTTTAGAGAAATACCGGTAATTTATGATATTGAAGAGGCGATTTTAAACAAAAAAACTATAAAAATGCTATTACAACCAATTGTCGAGAATTCGTTAAAGCATGGTTTGGCGGTTGCAAATGAGGATTCTTATATTATCATAAAAGGATACCAAATAGAAAACGAAATCGAGTTTAAGATTATAGATAACGGTACAGGGATTCCTGAAGATAAGCTTGAAAAAATCTTAACAAAAAAGCAAAATGGAAATAAATTTGGTGGCATCGGTCTGGCAAATGTAAACAAGAGAATCAAATTATTTTTTGGTGAAAATTACGGGATAAATATTGACAGTATCGAAAATGTACAAACCATTGTCAGCATCAATATGCCAATTATCTCAGAAGGAGAAAATACAGATGATTTATAATATTTTAATTGTCGATGATGATTTTTTAATTAGAAATAATTTACGAAATATGTTAAATGAATCCAGTGATAATTTTACTGTAATTGGTGATGTCGAAAACGGCAAACAGGCACTTGAATTCATTGAAAAAAATCCTGTTCATATTGTACTTACCGATGTTTGCATGCCTGTAATTGACGGAATAGAACTAACTTCGTTTTTATCAAACAATCAGGCGGATATAAAAGTTATTGTTATGAGCAGTTATGACGATTTTAAATACGTAAAAGAAACTCTTAAAAACGGTGCGGTTGACTATCTTTTAAAACACACTATTACAAAAGAAACACTTACGGCACTTATTAATAAAACTATTGGAAGCATTTCAAAAGAAAAAAACAAAGAACTTGAGAATGCTCAAAATACAGGAATATTAAAAAATCTAATCAAATGCGAATATTTGAAAAATCTAATTTTAAATAACGACCACAAAAAAAGCATAACCGATTATATAAAAAACACAAATTTAAATTTGGAATTAACAAACTGCATAATTATGGTTATGGAAACGTCGAATTTCTATATATTAACAATGACAAACTCTGAAAATGAAATAAACAAGTTTATAGCGAATCTTACAAATGTAGCCTCTATGGCTCTTAAAGAATTTGAGGATTCAGAAGTTTTGTATTTAGGGAATGGGAAAATCGCAATTTATCTTCCTTTAAAGTATATTAAAAGTGAACTTAAAGTTTTTCAAACAACTTCCGGAATCACGCAAAACATAAACGCTGCCCTAAAAAAATATTTTGGAATACTCCCAAAATGGGGAATATGCAATCTAAATTCACACGGACTTTCTATACATGAAAAATATTTATCCGCATGCGAAAACTTGACAGCAGAAATTTCCACAATAGACTTAAATACCAAACAACAATTACCTACACTCACAATAAAACAAGAAAAAGAAATTCTTTTTGCTATTGATGCTTTAGATTTAGAAAAAACTGACAAATGCATCGATGACGTTTTAAACGAAAATACGCATTATTCAAGCTCATTTCTTCAAATTATTACAGGCGAACTTCTTTCTGTTGCAAAAAGAATATGCCGTGAATTTAATTTAAATATTGATGATATTTATTCAAAATTAAACATTAATAAACTATTTGTGGAAAACTGTTCAAACACTAGCGAAATTAGTAACTGGCTAAAAATGATGTTTCACGAAATCATTAATTCACATAGTATTGCATCTACAGCATATTCACCATATGTATATAAAACAATCGAATATATAAAAACGCACTATAAAGAGGATTTAACACTTGACGATATAGCTCAAAATATTAATATTACACCACAATATTTAAGCAAAATATTTAAACAAGAAACGAATCAAAAGCTTTCTCTTTTCATTGTTGATGTGCGAATTGAAAAAGCAAAAAGCATGCTGGAATCAGGTGAAACCAATCTAAAAAAGATATCTGATGACATAGGATTTAGCAATTATAATTATTTTTTAACCGTCTTCAAAAATACGGTTGGCTCAACGCCCACAAAATACAAAAAAACCTTAAAAAGCAAAAATTAAATATATAGTTTATGGGAGGCTAACATAAACTTGGACTAAATTTAATTAACTGTCCAAGACTATGTTAGCCTCCCATCTTAACTTTTCTTCTATGTTAAATATTGCTTATTAAATTTATAGTAGTATTTCCTTTTTCAATTCCGCTGATTTATATATAGCGTCCAAAATTTTCATTAACTCTACACCATCTTCAGGTGGATTAATGCTCTCCTTTTTATTTTCGATACAATCAACAAAATGAGCAATCTCGTTTTCAAAGTTCGCCGAAAAAGCATCAGCATCTTCTGTAATAACAGGGGTTACATCTACAAGTCTATCATACTTTTCTGTATAAATTTCAAGGCTAGGTTCAAATTTCATTCCGCTTTTACTTCCAAATATATCAAGGCTTATTTCATCCTCTTTAATATGTGCGCTAAAGCTAACTTCAACATTTAATATTGCACCATTGTCAAATCTAACCATTGCAGTCGCAAAATCTTCAACATTAGAAAATTCATTTTTATCCTTTGGATAGTACCGAGCAAAATTTTTAATATTGTTTCGAGGTCCGATATTATTAAAAGTTGCACCATATACGCTTATCGCCTTAGGCTTTCCCATCAGATATCTAGCCAAATCTATCATATGCACTCCTAAATCAATAAGTGGACCGCCACCACTTAACTCCTTGTTTGAAAACCATCCGCATGGATTTCCGACACGTCGTATGCATTTAGTTTTTATGTAATAAATATCTCCTAAATCGTTATTATCTATAAACGTTTTTGCAATTTCTGTGTTTGTACCAAAACGTCTCACAAAACCAATCATTAAAAGCTTTTCGCTTTCTTTAGCCGCTTTTTCCATAGCCATCGCTTCATCAGCATTTAGTGCCATAGGCTTTTCACATAAAACATTAAGCCCTGCGTGTAAGCCCGCAATTGCAGCACCACAATGTGCATTATTCCAAGCGGTTATATCGATGGCGTCCAAATCGCTATTCTTTATCATCTCATTATAATCTGTGTACACACCACTTATACCATTTTTTTCTGAATATTCTTGTGCTCTTTCCTCATTTATGTCACAAACCGCCACAATTTCAACATTATCCAATTTATTATAGCCCTTTAAATGAAGTTCACTAATAGAACCGGCACCCACAATTCCTACTCTAATCTTTTTCATATCTTTATCACCTTTCAAGTATAATATTTTTTGTTCTTTTATATCATTATACTATCAAGCTTTTGTTTAAAAGTATTTATCAATTCTTTATATCTTGCTTAGCATTAGTTGCTTTATATTCTTGTGGTGAAAGTCCGCAATAATTTTTAAAAGCTCTACTAAATATATGAATTGAAGTGAAATTTAATTTTTCGCTTATTTCGGTTATTGTTATTTCACTTTTTGTAAGCAAATCTTTAGCAATTTCAAATTTCTTCTGTGACACGTATTCTTTTATTGATATATTCATGCTTTTTGTAAAAATATGAGATATATATGAATAGCTGTAGCCAAAATTTTCTACTAAATCATTCATTAGGTTCACTTCTTTTATATTACTATCCAAATAATGTATTACATCTGAAACAAACTCGTCTTTCCCCTTTTTAGGCACATAAATTTTGTTTTCTTCAAAATTAAAATCTCTATACGCAGAAAAAATCAGCAATTTTATAAGACTTTCCAACACTTCATTAGAATAGGCATTATTATTGATTATTTCGCTAAACATAGCAGTAAAATAAATTTGCAAATTTAATTCATCATTAA
>JAVXFE010000021.1:0-14641 GCA_036658075.1 Oscillospiraceae bacterium | reverse complement strand
TTCTCCACAGCCGGCACACGCACCCGAGAACTCAAGCATAGGTTGTGCAAACTGTGAACCCTTAACAGATGCTTTATCCATTAGAGTATCTTTTATCGAAACGGTCGTTGAGAAGACATGATTATCCGCCTCATCTTTAATAACCGTATCAACAGGCATCATAACAAGCGATTTTACCTTTGAAGGACAAACCTGAGCACAAACACCACATCCCAAACAATCTTTAGGTGAAACTTGTATGCGGAATTTAAGTCCTTTAAGTTGTGGTCCTGTAGCATCTTTAGTAACAAATGATTCAGGTGCCTTTGCAGCCTCTTCGTCATTTAATAAAACTGGGCGGATTGCCGCATGAGGACAAACAAGTGAACACTGATTACATTGAATACAGTTTTCAACTTGCCATTCAGGAACGTTAACAGCAACTGCTCTCTTTTCGAAACGAGATGTTCCTGTTTCAAATGTTCCATCTTCTATGCCGTTAAATGTGCTAACCGGAAGTTTGTTACCTTGTTGTGCATTAACAGGTTCAACGATATCCTTGATAAATGCAGGAACATTATCATTAGCTCCGCCTTCTTCTGTAGCGGTAGCCCATGATGCAGGAACGTCAATTTTAACAAGAGCATCAACCGCACCATCAACTGCATTACAGTTCATGTTAACGATTTCGTCGCCTTTTTTACCATATGTCTTTTTGATAGCTTCTTTGATAAGCTTAACAGCTTCATCAAAAGGTATAACCTCTGACAATTTAAAGAAAGCACCTTGCGTTACCATGTTGATTCTGGTAGCACCAAGTCCAACCTTAACAGCTACATCAACAGCGTTAATTGTGTAGAAGTTGATGTCATTATTTGCTATATACTGCTTAACATTAGCAGGTAAATTTTCTTCTAATTCTTCAGGCGACCAAACACAGTTAAGTAGGAATGTTCCGCCCTTTTTGAGACCTTCTAAAACGTCATATTGATGAACATATGCCGGCTTATGACATGCAATATAATCAGCTTCATCAAGTAAATACGTAGATTTAATAGGAGTTTTTCCAAATCTCAAATGTGACATAGTTACGCCGCCGGATTTTTTCGAATCATAATCGAAATAAGCTTGTGCGTACATATCAGTGTTGTCACCGATAATCTTGATAGCATCTTTGTTAGCGCCAACGGTACCATCAGAACCAAATCCCCAGAACTTACAGCGAGTAGCACCGGCAGGAGCGGCATTAACTCTTGAACCAAGAGGAAGTGAAAGGTTTGTAACGTCATCATTAATACCAATGGTAAATACAGGCTTACTATCTTCAGCAGTCATATTATCATAAACGGCAACGAGTTGTGTTGGAGTAGTATCCTTTGAACCTAAACCAAAACGTCCGCCAATAATCTTAGGTGCATTATCAGAATCCTTATAAAGGTTGCAAATATCAAGATATAGAGGTTCGCCGAGAGAACCAGGTTCTTTTGTTCTGTCAAGAACAGCAATGTTTTTAACTGTTGTTGGCATAACATCAAAGAAATATTTAGCTGAGAACGGTCTGTAAAGATGAACTTTAAGAACGCCAACTTTTTCGCCTTTAGCGTTAAGATAATCAACAGTTTCTTCTAAAGCTTCACAAACACTACCCATAGCAACGATAACTTTTGTAGCATCAGGAGCACCATAGTAGTTGAAAGGCTTATATTCTCTGCCTGTAATTTTAGTAATCTCTTTCATATATCCCGAAACGATATCAGGGATATCTTCATAAAATTTATTAGAAGCTTCACGACCTTGGAAGTAAATATCTCCATTTTGAGCAGTACCACGAATAACCGGATGTTCAGGGTTTAAAGCGTTGTCTTTAAATGCTTTAATTGCATCATAATCAACAAGTTTAGCCAAATCCTCATATTCCATAACTTCGATTTTTTGAATTTCATGAGAAGTTCTGAAACCATCAAAATAATGAAGGAAAGGAATTCTGCCTTTTATAGATGCAAGATGTGCAACGCCACCTAAATCCATAACTTCTTGAACACTTCCAGATGCAAGCATTGCAAAGCCGGTTTGACGACAAGCCATAACGTCCTGATGGTCACCAAAGATATTAAGAGCATGTGCAGCAAGAGCTCTGGCACTAACATGGAATACAGTAGGTAAAAGTTCACCTGCGATTTTGTACATGTTAGGAATCATGAGAAGAAGTCCCTGCGATGCGGTAAAAGTAGTAGTGAGTGCGCCGGCTTGAAGAGAACCGTGAACTGCACCTGCGGCACCTGCCTCGGATTGCATTTCCACAACCTCTACAGTTTCACCGAAAATGTTTTTAAGTCCTTTTGCACTCCACTCGTCAACGTATTCAGCCATCGTTGATGACGGGGTGATTGGATAGATAGCGGCAACTTCCGTAAATGCGTATGCGCAATGTGCGGCAGCACAGTTTCCATCCATGGTTTTAAAATGCTTAGCCATTTGATATTTCCTCCTTAGGTATATAAAAAATCATTTTTTTAATAGTAAAATGTATGAATACTCTCAAACACATATATTATAACATAGTCGCTGGACATTTTCAAATGTTTTTTAGTGTTTTTTAGAAATAATTAAAATTTGTGCATTTTTGCAATTTTTTCGTCATCGCTATTTACTATTTAGCGGGAATGTGATATACTAAACCGAATATAATTATTAAGGAAAGGTGTGAACGCATATGAAGATAAAAGAATTGGCGAAATATATCAGTTTCTTTGTATTAGCGGTTGCTGTTATAATCGTTTACAAGACTTTTGATAATTTTGGAATAATAATTGACCTTTTCAAAAAAATTCTCGCACTTTTAACCCCATTTTTTATAGGGTTTGGAATATCATATATTCTATATATTCCGTGTCAAAAAATCGAAAAATTACTACAAAAAACGAAAGTACAATTTGTTATAAAGTGGCGACGTGGAATTGCAGTAGCATCCATATATGCAATCTTTATCGCTACGATTACTTTAATTTTAGTTGCTATTATACCAGCAATAGTTCGAAGTTGTTATGAATTTTTAGAACAGCTCCCCTCCTTTATTGCGATAGCTATTGATTGGATTAATTCACTTGATTTATTTCAGATTGATATTCAGAATATGACAATCCAAAAACTGCTTACAAGCAACTTCTTCTCACTTCAGGAAATGTTAAACGGCATTAACTTTAGCAGTGTTAACAAATACGCTCAAGGGGTTATGAATTTTGGAACAGGTGTCTTTAATATATTTATGGGAATTGTTATTTCGATTTATATACTGATTGACCGAAAAAATATAAAAGAAATCACTTTGCGGTTTGTTCGGCTTTATATAAAAGAAAAGCCACGACAGATTATTGGAAAATATCTTAGACAAATCGATGAATTTATTCGAAAGTATATATATTGCATGATTATTGATGCAGGTATAATTTTTGTTATCTCCTTTATTGCTCTTTCGATAATGAAAGTTAAATATGCACCGCTGTTTGCGCTTATACTTGGTTCTTTCAATATGATACCGTATTTTGGTGCAATTATCGCTACTGTAATCACATCAGTAACCACTATTTTCACAGGTTCGCTCACTCTTGGAATAATGGTAGCAGTGGTTATGCTTATCATTCAACAACTAGACGGCAACTTTATTCAGCCAAAACTTTTATCGGGGTCGCTTGAAATTAAACCGTTTTGGGTTATTTTCGGAATCATGTTAGGCGGTGGGCTTTTCGGTGTACTTGGAATATTCCTCGCTGTGCCGATTATTGCTCTTTTGCGAATAATGATGCTTGACCTTATGGACGGAAAAGCTAGGCGTTTAGAAATAGCGAACGCCGAGAATGCTCCCAAACCTACAGATATAGAAAAAAAAGAAGTTAAAGACGACATCAAAAAGTAATTCATATTTAATATTTTAATAAAATCTATAGCGTCAATAAAGAAAGGAATATTCGGCATGAGTAAAATCACAATTCCAAAGGACTATAAATCAAAACTTAATCTATATGATACACAAGCCGCAATCGAACTTGTAAAAAGCACTTTTGCCACATTTTTATGTGAGGGCCTAAATCTCAAACGGGTTACTGCTCCTCTTTTTGTTGAGGCAAATACGGGACTTAATGACAACCTTAGCGGAAAAGAACGTGCCGTTGCGTTTGACATACCCGATGCAAACACCGAAGCACAGGTTGTCCATTCTTTGGCAAAATGGAAACGTATGGCTCTTGGAAAATATGATTTTAGAATTGGAAAAGGCTTGTATACAGACATGAACGCTATTCGCCGTGATGAAGAGCTTTCAAATATCCATTCGATTTATGTTGACCAATGGGATTGGTGCAAGGTTATTTCAAAAGAAGATAGATGCACTGAATATTTAAAAGAAACTGTTCGTACAATAGTAAATGGAATTTGTGATACACTTGACGTTGTAAAAAACAAATATCCACATATTACGACAACTTTAACTCGAGATGTTACATTTGTCACAACTCAGGAACTTGAAAACATCTACCCGAACATGGATGGCAAAGGTCGTGAAATGGAATTTGCACGCCTTCATAAAACAATTTTTGTTATGCAAATAGGTGATGTTCTTAAATCAGGTCTCCCTCACGATAACCGTGCGCCTGACTATGATGATTGGAAATTAAACGGTGATATAATATTCTGGAATGAACTTTTAGAGCGTGAATTTGAGATTTCATCAATGGGAATACGTGTTGATGAAAAATCTATGGAAGAGCAACTTAAAAAGGCAAATTGCAATGATAGGCGTGAACTCCCATTCCACAAGGCTTTACTTGCAGGAGAACTTCCTTTGACTATGGGCGGAGGTATTGGACAATCACGGCTATGTATGTTGGTTTTAGGGAAAGCACACATCGGCGAAGTTCAGGTCTCTATTTGGGATGAGGCAACAAAAACAGCTTGTAAAAATGCAGAGATTGAGCTGCTTTAATTTGAAACAGCTACTTTAAAATTGATTTTAGTTATAGAAGGGATTGTCAACATATGCATAAAATGAACGAAATTTTCGGAAGCATGGTTTTTAATGATGTATTAATGAAGGAACGTCTTCCTAAAGATGTGTATCGAGCAGTAAAAAGAACAAAGGGCGGAAGTGACTCTTTAACTCGTGATGTTGCAGACGTTGTGGCAAACGCCATGAAAGACTGGGCCTTGGAAAAAGGCGTAACCCATTTTACCCACTGGTTTCAACCTATGACCGGTATTACTGCCGAAAAACACGATAGTTTTATCGCACCTGTTGATGACGACTGCGTAATTATGGAGTTTTCAGGAAAAGAACTTATAAAGGGTGAACCGGATGCATCAAGTTTTCCCTCCGGTGGACTTCGTTCTACTTTCGAGGCACGTGGATATACTGCATGGGACCCTACCTCAAACGCTTTTATTAAGGATGGAATACTATGTATTCCTACCACATTTTGTTCGTATACTGGAGAAGCTTTAGATAAAAAAACACCTCTTATGCGTTCAATGGAGGCTTTAAATGCACAGGCCTTGCGTGTGCTTTATTCGTTTGGAATGGACGATGTACAGCGTGTAATCACTACTGTTGGTGCGGAACAAGAATATTTCCTAATTGACCGTAATTTGACAAATTTACGAGAGGATATAAAATTTACGGGACGCACTTTGTTTGGCGCAATGCCTCCTAAAGGACAAGAGCTTGAAGACCATTATTTTGGCGTTATTCGCCCACGAGTTTCGGCGTATATGAAAGAACTCGATGAAGAGCTTTGGAAGTTAGGGATTTTAGCAAAGACAAAGCATAACGAGGCGGCACCGTCTCAGCATGAGCTTGCACCTATATTTTGTACCGGAAATGCGGCAACTGACCAAAACCAGCTAACTATGGAGATTATGAAAAAAGTGGCTGAACGCCATGGAATGAAATGCCTTCTTCACGAAAAACCGTTTGCAGGTGTAAATGGTAGCGGAAAGCACAATAATTGGTCACTTTCTACCGATACAGGCGTAAACCTTCTGCGTCCTGGAAAATATCCGCACGATAATTTGTTATTCCTCACCTTTTTATGTGCCATTATTAAAGCAGTAGACGATTATCAGGATTTATTGCGTGTGGCGGTTGCGACAGCCGGAAACGACCACAGACTTGGTGCAAACGAGGCTCCACCGGCTATAGTTTCCATGTTTTTGGGCGATGAACTTGTCGATGTGTTAGAGGCAATAGAAAACGGAAACGATTATAAAAACCGCAAAAAAATCGTTATGGATGCAGGAGTTATGGCACTTCCGAATTTTTCAAAAGATACTACCGACAGAAATCGAACTTCACCATTTGCGTTTACGGGAAACAAATTTGAGTTTAGAATGCCCGGGTCTTCGCTTTCAATTTCAGGTCCAAATTTCATCATTAACACTGCCGTTGCTGAAGTTTTACGTCAGTTCGCAGACGAACTCGGAGAAAAGAAAAATGATGAAGATGCTATACTTGACCTTATAAAAAAGACATATAAAAATCATAAGCGAATCATATTTAACGGAAATAACTATACAGAAGAATGGGTAAAAGAGGCTGAAAAACGTGGGCTTTGCAACTTTAAAACCGTAACCGATGCACTCCCCGCCTTTATCGCCGAAAAAAATATTGAACTCTTTACGAAACATGGAATATTAACCCGTGATGAAATTTATTCACGTCATGATATAAGCCTTGAAAATTATGCAAAAGTATTGCATGTAGAGGCTCTAACCATGTTGCAAATGGTAAGACACGAAATCGCTCCGGCTGTCTCTAAGTACATAAAACAGCTTAGTGAAACCATTACCGCAAAGAAGGCGGTCGTTTTTGATATTCCGTGTGATTTTGAGGAAAGTAATATGATAAAGCTTTCTATGTTAAGTTCCGAATTGTATGAGAAGACCGAAAGACTTGATATGGACATTCAGAAAATAGAAAAAAGCGACAATCGCACCGAATGTGCAAAGTTCTATAAAGACGTTATCATTGTAGAAATGGATGAAATTCGAACCATTGTGGATAATATGGAAGTTAATACCGCAAAAGAATTTTGGCCATATCCGACATATAGCGACCTCTTGTTTAGCATATAATAGGGGTTTTATCTTCTGTGACAATTCCAAATCAGCTGAACACAACATATTAACGCCACACCTCTTTTAAATGTCCCCCTGTCAAGTGTTTACTTGGCAAGGATATATCATTTTAAGAAGTGTGGCGTTTGATTTTAAAAAATTTAAAATTCTGTGTTTAAATTTTCATTTTCAGAGGCATCTAGCACCTCTTTGTATTTTTCAAGGATAAGTTCATGTAGCATGTCCCGTGTTTCAGAATTAATCGGATGTGCAATGTCCTTAAACTCGCCCTCGGGGGTTTTTCGGCTCGGCATCGCAATGAACAATTTTTCTTGTCCCTCGATTACTTTAATGTCATGAACAACAAACGCATCATCGATTGTTATAGACACTATCGCCTTCATTCGACCCTCTGTGTGAATCTTTCTAACCCGAATATCTGTAATTTTCATCAAAAACACTCTCCTCTCGTCAGGATTTGCCCCCGACATGTTTAATTTATGTATAATTTATATTACGATTATTTTTCACATTGATACAATGTATTGAAATTTTCTCGTCGATGTAGTATACTATATTCATATTAAATGAAAGAAGGTCTGTCCCATGAGCAATTTTTCAATATCTGATCTAAAAGAATGTTCAAACATTCACATGATAGGCATTGGTGGAATAAGCATGAGTGCCTTAGCAGAAATTTTACTCCACTTTGGATACAGTGTAACAGGATCGGATTCTAAATCTTCCGATCTAATAAAAACCCTTGAATCTAACGGTGCAAAAATTACTATTGGTCAAAGTGCCGACAATATTAAGTCGCCCGACCTAGTTTGTTATACCGCTGCAATCTCCGACACCGACCCCGAACTTCAAAAGGCGAGAACTCTCGGCGTCCCTGTAATAGAAAGAGCTGAACTTTTAGGTGCAATCATGGAAAAATATGATTATCCCATCGCTATTGCCGGAACTCACGGAAAAACAACTACAACTTCAATGATGTCGCTTGTCCTAATGGCAGCAAAATGTGACCCGACAATTTTGGTTGGTGGTGAACTTTCTCAAATCGGCGGCAACTACCATGTAGGAGGCACAAAATATCTACCATTTGAAGCCTGTGAATATGTGGAAAGCTTTTTACACTTTAAGCCATACATTTCTATCATCACAAATGTTGAAGAAGACCACTTGGATTATTTTACTGGTCTACAACACATTATATCATCTTTTGAAAAATTTGCAAGACTTACATCACCACTTGGTTGTAATATTGTATGTTCTGACGACAAAAATGCTTGTGAAGTTGTGAAAAATGCACAAGGTAATATTCTATATTATGGAATAAAAAGTGAAAAATCAGATTATATTGCAAAAAATATCAAATACACAAATGAAGGATTACCAAAATTCGATATTTACCATAAGGATAAATTTGTCACTTCTGTAGCCTTGAACGTGGCTGGCGATCATAATATTTTAAATTCACTTGGCGTTGCAGCAGCAGCGGAATATTTAGGGATTTCACCGGAATATATAAAAGCGGGGCTTGAAGATTTTTCCGGGACAAAACGAAGATTTGATTATCTTGGAAAATGCGGAGAATTTCATGTTGTCGATGATTATGCTCACCACCCAACAGAGATAAAAGCGACCTTAAACACGGCAAAAGGTATGCCCTACAATACAATATGGGTTGTATTCCAACCGCACACATATACACGTACAAAATCTTTGTTTCCTGATTTTGCCGATGCCTTAAACCTTGCGGACAAGTTAATCATAACGGATATTTACGCTGCACGTGAAAAATATGATGGTACGATTCATTCATGTGACCTTGCCTTAGAAATTCCAAAAGCGATATACATGAACGATATGGACGCTATTAAAAAGTATATAAAGAAAAATGCAAAAGAAAACGATCTTATTATTACCATGGGTGCCGGCGATGTCTATAAAATTGGATATTCGCTTATTGATGGCAAATAAAAGACTTTATAAAAATTGTAAAATTAACAAAACGCTAAAAAATGCGGGGTGGTCGTACCACCTCGCATTTTTTAACGTTTTAGGAAGTTAAGACATTATCATTAATTATCCTTTTAAGTAACATCTTATCCCACTATTAAATTATACACTAAATAATATTTATCATTACTAAAATTCCTCAAAAAAAAGAGACCCGAAGGTCTCTTTTTTTATATCGTATATCAATGATATATAATAATTAGTCTTTCACTACTGAATAGTAACTACCGTAATCATATGAAAGGTAAATAACAACATCAGATGTGTCGCCGTCATACTCTCTTACAAATACCCAGTCAAGCATTCCAACAGCAGGAGACTCATCAAGCAATATACCGCCTTTTTGAGGATCCGTGCTATAGATATTGTTTACAGGCTTATCTGAATTAACAGCTGAACCAGCAACAAGATCTTTAGAAACTGTGTTTATATCTCCAGCAGAAGCTGTGTCAAACTTAGCATCATCTTTTCTGATTGGATCATATAGATAAAACTTAGCGTCTTTACTTAACTTAACGCTAGTCAAGTTAGCATCTACTGTCAAATCAGGAAGACCTAGCAAGTCGTCCATTTCAGCAATAACGATAGACTGATTGCTCTTTCTTTCAAGAACTGGTCCAAAGTATGTTTCTTCTTTGTTTGTTCTATCAGCAACTTCCTTGTTGAACATTTTAACGTTAGGAGTACCATCATCAGCCATTTTGGTAATCTTATCTCTAACCTTGCCATCAAATGTCAAGTAAGGTTTAATGTTTGAAATCTTCTCATTCTTAAATCCAAACTTAAATACTGAACCAGGAACGATCTTGTCATCAAGTGTAACTCCGTCTTTTGCAACAAGGTCAGGATCTGTGTAGCTGTAGCATAGTTCGCCATTCATGTAGTAGCTAACACCATAAACTGTGTCGCCATCAACTTCGGCAGTACCAACACTAACGATATAAGCAATATTAGCTGATGGTGAAATACCAACGTCTTTGTTGTAAACAACTACAGCGCCTGCCATATCATTATCATCAACGTTATATGCAACATATTGATATTCATCAGTAGCAAGTTGTGCTAATGTTCCAACAGATGAAGAATCCTTATCAGCAGGATCTCCTAATGTGATATCTCCAGAACCCTTCATGAAGAATACAAAAGTATCTTCGTTAAGGCTGATTTTACCAAAGTCTTTATCTGTTTCATCATATTCAGCTGTAACTACGCCAGCAGTTTCCATGCATAGAGTAGAATCAGCGTTTATAGCGTTTCTGTCTGTAACAGGAAGAGTAATCTTTCTGATTTCGCCATTAGCGTTTATATCAGCTGTAATAAGTTGACCAACCATAGCTTTAGCAACTTGTGCAGCCTGAGTACCAGGAGCAGTAGCTACCTTAAATGTAGCATTATCCTCTTCAGCTTGAATGTTTAATAATGCTTTAATAGTAGCATTATAGAAACCATTTTCGATAGTCATAGGAGATGCAAAGTTATAAGTTCCTGTGCTACCATCTTTGTTAAGAAGAAGCAATTGAGCTTCAGGTGTTCCCCAGTTTCCGTCATCTGAGTATGAGTTCATAACATACGCATATTTGTCAGAAGCCGAAGTAGTACCTTCAGAAATTTTATTCTTATTGTATGCTACAATCTTGCCGTAAGCATCAACATAGAATGTACCAGCATCGCCAGCTTTTAAGTTTGATCCAGGATACCATCCTTCAGCAACGTCATACTTTTTGCCGTCAATCTTGTAAGCTTTATCTGAAGCAGATGTTTCAGATTTGCTAACTTCCGTGATTGAACCAACAACAGCTGTGTCGCCAAGAACCTTAATGTCAAAAACATTTAAAAGGTCTGTGTTGTGAATGATAGAAACAACATCCCAAGCTTTTAAATCTTCATAATTGAAAGCTTTTCCGTCTTTTGTAATTGTAACGATTGTATCAGTTTCATCTGAATTAAATACAACGTCGTGTACTAGGTTAGAATAGTCTCTATGACCTGGAGAGTTTTTGAATGAAAGCTTTCCACGAGAAGAGAGTTCTTCAACAACACCAGTAGCAGCAATTTCAACAAAAATTACGTCATAACCAGATTCGTTGTTTGTGTCAAGAAGTCTAACTTGACCACCCAATTTGCTGTTTGTAGCAACGTAAGGCTTAGAACCTTCAAAGATAGTAGCGAAGTCTTTACCTGCAACATTATTGTAGATAACTTTAGCGCCAGTCTCAATGTTTAACTTTGTAGCAGTTCTGTCTGACTCGTTCTTCATGTACTTGAGATAAGTGTTGTTAGCTGTCTTATCAATTCCATCATACTGAGCCAAAGTGAAGCTTGCAGCTGTATTTTTGCCTGTAGCTTCTGTCATAGAAATGATAGTAGCGTCGTCCTTGTTTTTGTCTTCTTGTACATAAAATACAACATTGTAACCTAAGAACTTTTCAGCTCCCGATTCACCAGCTTTGAAAGTATAAGTCTCAAGCTCATCGTAATCGCCAGTAGTATTATCATAGTTATCAAGAATATAAGCTTTAACAGTTGAATCTAAAGATGTGTCAACTGATAAAGGTTGTGTTAATGAAGTAATGTTGTTGTCTGTAACTTGACCACGTAACTTAGAAACTTTCAAGTCACGGCTCATAAGTGTGATTAAAGAATTACCGTTTGTACCATCATAGATGATATATTCAGCATCACCTGAACCATATGTGTATCTGTCCATTAAAGGTGTGTCGATTGCATTGTAAGTCATTTGTGCAACCATACCTCTAGGAGCGTCTGTGCCAACTCCGCCGCCAACAACGCCGTCAATAACGCCGTGTCTTTGAGCTGCTGTAATGTAACCTGTAGGATATCCGCCGTTTTGTGCAGCGAAAGGTTCATAACCTAATGTTACCATAAGCATTTTGATAACTTCTTCGTACTTAACGTTTGTTTCAGGCTCAAATGTGCCATCTCCCATACCGTTAACTATACCAAGGCTAGCTGCGCTAGCGATGTAGCCTGCAGCCCAATAGTCAGCAGCAACGTCAGTGAATGTAGTTTTTTGTGGAGCAAGTGAGTTCATTCCCTGAATTCTGGAAACAATAACTGCAACTTCTGCTCTTGTGATTGTGTCGTTAGGTCTGAAATCCATAACGCCGTCGTTGTTTTGATCGTCGCCTGTAATAATACCAAGCTTGCTTAGTGTTTCAATAGCCTCATAGTAGTTGTCAGTACTTTTAACATCATTAAATGTTTGTGCAAAAGCAACTGTACTTACCATCATAGCAAATACTGCTACTAAAGCGATTACTTTCTTGAGATTCTTCATTCTCAAATCCTCCTTAAGATATAAAAAATTTATTTTTTTCTAATTTAGTGGTTATCAAGCCTTGTCGCACAGCCGACAACTTGATAAATAATTAGCAGAACTCTAATATCTTAGCATAGTCTACTAACTTACTACAGATTATACCATCAAATGACTGTGTATGTCAATGTATTTTTTGAAAATTAACAGAATTGTAACATTCTAACCAAAAACTACTCTGACTTTTGATGACTTAATAGCGAATTATATATAAATTGCCGAAATAAAGGGTGCGGTCTGTTTGGTCTGGTCTTAAATTCCGGGTGGAATTGAACTCCAACAAACCACGGATGGTCTTTAATTTCAACAATTTCTACCAATTTACCATTTGGAGAAGTCCCCGCAATCGCAAGTCCTGCATCAGCAAGCTTATCACGATACGCATTGTTCATCTCATAACGGTGCCTGTGTCTTTCGCTTATTTCAGCAATGGAGGCGTATGCTCTCATTGAATTGGTATCTTCTTTTAATACACATGGGTATGCACCAAGTCGCATCGTTCCACCCATATCCTCGACGTCCTTTTGTTCCGGCATTAAATCAATTACCGGATACGGAGTATCGGGGTCGAGTTCTGAACTATGTGCACCCGAGAGTCCAGCAACATTTCGTGCAAACTCAACGACTGCAAGTTGCATTCCTAAACAAATTCCAAGGAACGGAACTTTATTCTCCCTTGCGTATTGTATAGCAAAAATCTTTCCATCAATGCCTCTGTCGCCAAAGCCACCGGGGACAAGTATTCCATCAGCATCTTTTAAAAGCTCCTTAGCGTTATCATGATTTAAAGCTTCCGCATCAATCCAATCGATTTCAACGTCCGTTTCACAATCAAATCCACCGTGTCGCAGGGATTCAGCAACACTTAAATACGCATCGTGCAAAGCAACGTACTTTCCAACTAAGGCAATCTTGACTTTATGTTTAAGATTTTTAACTTTCTTAATCATTCCGTTCCATTCCGAAAGGTCCGGAGGTGGAGCGTCTATCCCTAATCTTTCACAAACCCTATCAGACAGCCCTTGATCTTCCAACATAATAGGAACATCATACAGCGTGTCACAGTTCAAGTTTTCAAAAACACAACCACTTGCAATGTTGCAGAACAAGCCGATTTTGTCTTTTAAATCCTCCTCAAGCGGAACCTCACTTCGGCATACAATGATATCCGGTTGGATACCTATGCTTAAAAGTTCTTTAACGCTATGTTGAGTTGGCTTTGATTTTTGTTCACCCGAACTTCTGAGATACGGAACCAACGTAACATGGATATACATGCTGTTAGCTCTGCCCACATCTCCTGTAACCTGACGAATGGCCTCAAGAAACGGTTGGCTTTCAATGTCTCCCACCGTGCCGCCGATTTCGGTAATAACAACGTCTGTGTTGCACTCGTTTCCGACTTTAAAGACTTTCTCTTTAATTTCATTCGTGATATGTGGAACAACTTGGACGGTTCTACCTAAATATGCACCTTGGCGTTCTTTTCGAATAACTGCGTCATAAATCTTTCCCGTTGTAACATTACTGTTCTTTGTAAGATTTTCGTCAATAAATCTTTCGTAATGTCCCAAATCTAAATCCGTTTCGGCACCATCATCAGTCACATAAACTTCACCGTGCTGATATGGACTCATAGTCCCCGGATCGATATTGATATAGGGATCGAACTTCTGAATCGTCACTCTAAGACCACGAGTTTTTAAAAGACGACCCAGCGACGCAGCTGTAATTCCTTTGCCTATTCCGGAGACAACTCCGCCTGTTACAAAAATATACTTTACAGCCACACCTTTAAACCCCCCTCTTTTTCTATAAATCAGTTTAAAACATAACCACACTAATTTATAACAGTATTTATATATTTTAATACCCCTTTAGCAATATGTCAAGGGTTATTTAAAAATTGTTTGCAAATTGTAATGTAATATGGTATGATTAGTAACACAAGGATGTCATTCCTTACTATATATGACGACCGAAGCTTTGATTGGGTTCCCAACAGAGACTGAATTTTTTCTAAATCTAATCCAAAAATGCTTATATTAGATTTTTATGCATATTTTTGGCTTTCTCTGTTTGGTGATAGTATCCGCTTGATATATGGGTGCTATTTTTTATTTAATACATTTATATGTGCCTATGATTTATTAAGCACACAACATCTTGTATTTCACTCATCTTTTCCTTTGCGTT
>JAVXFE010000020.1:0-14676 GCA_036658075.1 Oscillospiraceae bacterium | reverse complement strand
GGTCAATATGCCACTCTAATCCAGGGTGCCAATATATAGAACTTAATATCCCTCTTGCCGCCGACGGAGTGGGAATATCATAACTAACCCTCTCTACTTTAAGTTCGGGCCTTGAAAAACAAGCATAATCACCCCAAACTTCAACTTTAACTGACATTTTATTATCTCCTTTCTTTATTTTTCTTTATTAATTATTTTAGTCAAATTACTTTCTTCACGAATTGTATTATTAACTTATAATAATAGATCCACTTGCATAATAACACCAACCGAATAATTTGTCAAGCATTTTTTTAATATTTATTGACAAATTATTTTTAATATGCTAAACTTCATATTGTCGGGATAAATTTATTCTATGAATTAAATTATTCTGTGAATTGAAATACGAAGTGTATTTATTATCTTAGTCGTGGCAAGGGCGTATGCCCTTGCCACTATTTTTAGCCCCAAAACCCATTTATTCCATCAATCTCCGTTATTAGTCCCGTTTCATCACTATAATAATCCAAACACGCAAGCACCGCTAAATCTTTTTTATCGCCGATTGGTAAAATCACATTCTTATTACATAATCTTTTATATTCACTATCATAAATATTCACCATGTATTTTGACGCCTTTCGCAAATATCCTCCAATAGTATCCCCATTTTTTAAAGCATTTTCTATTGCGTTAGTTAAAGATTCCGCCTCATCTCCTATTGGGATTAACACGCTTTTAGTTATATCATCAATAAGTCTAAATTTCGAAGCGACCTGCTCAAACGGCAAACTACATCCATCTATTCCTTCATTAAAGGCTTTAATCACTCCATTTTTATCAACTCCGTTTCCGTATTTCGATAATTCATGTATCCCATCAAAATACGCCTTTATCGCCTCTAATGATGATAAATCATCAAACATTTCCATAACTTCGTGAAAAATACTTACATTTTTTTCAATAATATTTGGAGGTTTGGCTTCACTTTCAAACACATAAACTTCCTTTTTCCCAAGAGTCGGATCACCTTCTCTGTTACAGCGACCTGCCGCCTGGACAACAGAATCAAGTCCCGCCTCTTCACGGAAAACACAAGGAAAGTCAACATCAACCCCTGCTTCAATAAGTGATGTCGAAACAACTCTGCACGCCTTTCCATCTTTTAATCTATTTCTAATTTCTTTAAGCATCAACATTTTATGGCTTGGCGTCATAAAATTAGATAAATGAATTCTTTCATCTTCAGGTAATTTCATATATAGCTCTTTTGCATCTTTTTTAGTGTTTACAATGGACAGAACCTGATTATGCTCTGTCATTAAAACGGCAACCTCTTCAAGCGTTTTTGTGCCAATATGTTTTATTGTTGTCCTCTTAAAAAATTCATACAAATCCTCTACATCAGGGCAAATTTCAGTAATCTTGCAATCGTCCGAGAAAAATTTTTGTAATGACGGCTGAGTAGCCGTACACAAAATCGCTGTGGCACCATAATTTTTAACTAATAATTCAATCGCACTCACACATGGTTTAAGATACGGAAGAGGTATCATTTGTGCTTCATCAAAGATTATTACGCTATTCGCCAAATTATGGAGCTTTCTACAAGCCGAACTTTTGTTTGCATATAGCGACTCGAAAAATTGAACATTTGTGGTTACGATTATAGGTGCATCCCAATTTTCAGTCGAAAGCTTTAATCTTGCAACAATTTCATCATCTTTTAAATCGTCGAAATCTATATTCGAATGATGCTCAAGCACGTTTTCTTTGCCTAAAATATCTCTAAAAATTTTGGCTGTCTGTTCGATAATACTTGTGTACGGAATAACATAAACAATTCGTGAACATCCATGTTTTACGGCGTGTTTAAGTGCAAATGCAAGTGATGAAATCGTCTTTCCGCCACCTGTTGGAACTGTAAGCGTGTACATTCCACGCTCTCCGTTTCCGCAATTTAAACAATTTTTTAAAATTTCAGTTCGCTTTTTGTTCAGGATTTTTTCATTTTTAGCATTTAACCATGGCTCGATATTTTCTTCAAGCTTTGAAAGAAGTGTTTCTAAATTATCATAGTTGCCACGCACAATTTCTTTTTCGCACATTGCCCTTTCTGTGTCTAAAAAATCTGCATCTACAAGACATGAATATAGCATTCTTACATAAAACGAAAGTTCAAATCTATTTTTGAATGCTCTGTTTTTTTGCGGAGTTAATCTAATCTCTTCACTAAATTTAGAATAATCAGGAATTTTATTCTGCATACGTTTTAAACGTCCGATAAGGCTTTTCGCCTGTGTCGAATCACCTTTTCCTCCGAAATCAGGTATTCCTGTATGATGTCCCGCAACGCATAGCGCCGCTTCTGGCATATTATTCTTTTTGCATTCCATAGCCCCGGCGGTAGAATGATCTACCTTTGGTCCATTTTCCATAATTCGTTTTTGAAATTCTTTAGAATATTTCCCGATATCGTGCAAAAGTCCAATTTGTTCCGCCAGTTCTCCTTCACCAAAGGACTCTCCAAACTTTTTTGAAAGTTTAGCCGTTTCTGTTAAGTGTTCAAAAACAGTTTGTGTTTCACCATTTTTATTTTTATGTGCAACGTACATAATCTCACTCTTTTCCACCTAAATTTGGTTCTTATTATAAAAACAAAGAAAATACAGAATTTTTTGTTTATTTGACATTTTATATCCAAAACCATTATTTGATTATAACATATCACTAAAAAATTTACAATACATTTTTAAAAATTGTTTATTTTTATAAATCACAATATAAAATAACCAATTTAAATTTTGACATGCAAAAAAGGACTGCCCGTATTGGACAGTCCTTTTTTGTTTTTACTGTTATTTAACCGTTTTCAAGAGCTTGTTCAAGCCAAAATAATCCAATATCAAAAGCTCTATATAATCCGTCACGTTCTGCTTGACGAATAAGTTGAGAACGAGAACCTTCATTTGTTTTAAGCTCAATTATTACTTTTTTGGAAATTTGCAAATCCCCTAAAGGTTCTTGATCTTGAATTCTAAAAACAACAATGTATTTATCGTCGGGCGAACCGTAGCGGATTTCTTTTCCACAACGCACTAATGGTCTTTCATTATACATTAAAACTGCCTTTTCGTTTTTTTCAAGTTCGGCAACCGTGCTTGTTTTAGTATCTTGGGTAGCCATAAATATTACCTACCTTTCTATATTCTGATTTCTTCCCGGTCCCACTCCTATTTCACTGATTTTACAATCAATAAGCTCTTCAATTCTTTCAATATATTTTTGTGTTGCCTTTGGAAGGCGATCAAATTCTTTGATTTGGCTAATATCTTCACTCCAGCCATCCATTTCTTCATATATAGGAACGCACTCGGCGAGTTCTTCAAGAGTCGGCGGAAAATCAGCAGTAACAACGCCATTCTTGTCATAAGCCACACAGAGTTTGATTTTATCAAGTCCGCCAAGTGGGTCAATTTTATTAAGAACAACAGATGTAAGAGAGCTTGTACGAACAGCGTATTTAGCAATAACTACATCAAACCAACCTGTACGTCTCGGTCGACCGGTGGTCGTTCCAAACTCATAGCCTCTTTGGCGAATCCCCTCACCAACCTCATCGTCAAGTTCAGTAGGGAAAGGTCCGTTTCCTACACGAGTAGTGTAACCTTTAAGAATTCCTATGCATTCATCGATGCATTTAGGACCCACACCGCTACCCACACACACACCGCCGGAAATAGGATGTGATGAGGTAACATATGGGTACGTACCGAGGTCGATGTCAAGTAAAATTCCTTGAGCGCCTTCAAATAAGACTTCTTTGTCCTGTTTAATCATGTCGTATAAAACAGGAGTTGTATCCATTACATACTGTCTAAGCCTGTCAGCATATACGTTGTATTCAGCAATGATTTCATCTGCATTAAGTGGGGTTCCACCATAAACGAGTTCAATCATCTTGTTTTTTACTTCTAAATTAGTGCGAACCATAGAGGCAAACTTTTCAGCATTAACAAAGTCGCAAATACGAATTCCGCTACGCTCCGCCTTGTCCATATAACAGGGACCGATACCTTTTTTTGTTGTATCGATACTACCTTTTCCACGAGCAGATTCAGAAAGCCCATCAAGTTCAATATGATACGGCATAATAACGTGTGCACGTGCATCAATTTTAAGATTCTTCGTGCTGATTCCCTTTGATTCCATACCATCAATTTCTTGTAATAAAACTTTTGGGTCAATAACGACACCACAGCCGATTATATTAAGCGTGTTAGGATTTAAAATCCCAGATGGCATGAGATGCAACTTATAAGTAACGCCGTCCGCTTCAATAGTGTGTCCTGCGTTATTTCCACCAGACGTTCTAACAACAACATCCGCTTTCCCTGCAAGAATATCAATGGTCTTTCCTTTACCTTCGTCGCCCCATTGTGCTCCGATAACAACTTTAGTTGGCATATATATTCACTCCTTAATATAGTATACAAATTCACATACTTCATTATTATACTAGAAAACATTTATAATTGCAAGGGCTTTTTATAAAACTTTATAAATTTATAAGCATATTTATAAAACGCTTGCAAACTATTGGGCTTTATGATACAATGAAAATCAATATTTTAATATAAAAAAGGAGCATTTATTATGAATATAGAAAAGGCTAAGGTGGCACTTTCAGATGCAATAAAGATTTTAGATGCACATTTAGATGATTTTAAAGGCGGTTTTCCCGCTGCGGCAAGCGTGCATAATGTCTATCCTAATACAGAAAACACAGACTGGACAAATGGCTTTTATACCGGAATGTTATGGATGGCATATGAGTTTACAAATGACGAGAAATATAGAAAAATTGCTGAAGAGCATATCGTTAGCTTTAGGGATAGAATCGAAAAAAAGATAGTGGTTAACCATCACGATATGGGCTTTTTGTACCATTTATCATGTGTAAAAGGGTATGAAATTACTGGAAGCGAATATGCAAAAGAAACGGCTCTTCTTGCCGCAGATAACCTTAAATTACGTTTCCGTGAAAAGGGACAGTTTATTCAGGCTTGGGGAGAGTTAGATGCAGAAGATAATTATCGTCTAATCATAGATTGCCTACTTAACCTTCCTTTATTATTTTGGGCAAGTGAAGTCACAGGTGATGAGAGCTATAGAAAAGTTGCAGAGGCTCACCTAAAAACAACTGTAGATGTAATTATCCGTGACGATTTTTCTACATATCACACCTATTATTTTGACTTAAAGACCGGAAAGCCTGACCACGGTGCAACACACCAAGGCTATAAAGATGATTCATGTTGGTCACGTGGACAATCTTGGGCAGTATATGGACTTATGCAAAACTATGAATATACGAAAGACAAAAGCTTAATCGCACCATGGAAGGGCGTAACGGATTATTTCATCAAGCATTCACCTGCTGATAAAGTTGCGTATTGGGATTTTTATTTCATGGACGGCGACGAACCTCGTGATAGTTCAGCAACGGCAATCGCTGTTTGCGGAATGCTTGAGGCTGAAAAAATGGGCGTTTGTGACAGCGAATATGCTAACGTTGCATATGAAATGCTGGAAAGCCTAATTGATAATTATGCAGTAAAAGATGCAACAACAGAGGTAAACGGTATTTTATTACATTCAACATACGCAAAATTACTAGGCGGCGGAATCGATGAATGTTGCATATGGGGCGATTATTATTATATGGAAGCCTTAATAAAAGCAATAAAAAGTCTTGGATAATATTTCATAAATATAACGCAGACGATTTAATACCGTCTGCGTTATATTTGCGTCAAAAACGAATGTTTTGTGCATTCTTACACGTCTTTTATTACCTTTTCAATCACATTTGCAGGTGCTTCCAGATAGCGAACAAACTCAAAGTCAAAACTTCCTTTAGCCTGTGTCATACTACGTAAATCAGAGGCATACGTATGCATTTCTGCCATTGGTATTTCACCTTCGATATGTGTCATTCCGCCGTCTTGTGGCGTCATTCCCAGCATCTGTCCTCTACGTTTGTTTATATCTCCAATAATCTCCCCTGTGTACGTATCCGGAATATAAACATTTAAATGTCCTATAGGCTCTAAAAGTGTCGGTGCCGCTTGTTCCATTCCCGCCTTATATGCAAGACTGGCGGCAATCTTAAACGCCATCTCAGACGAATCCACATCATGATATGACCCATCTACCAATGTTGCTTTCACCCCAACAACAGGATATCCCGCTAAAACCCCATGAGAAACCGAGTCTTGTAACCCCTTCAAAACAGCAGGGAAATAGCTCTTAGGCACACTTCCGCCGAATACCTTTTCTTCAAACACCAATTCTTCACCATCACACGGCTCAAACTCAATCCACACATGTCCATATTGCCCATGACCGCCAGATTGTTTTTTATGCTTTCCTTCAACTTTAACCTTTTTCTTTATCGTTTCACGGTACGGAACCTTAGGCTTTTCAAACGATATGTCAACGCCAAATTTATTCTTTAACTTTGACACGATAACGTCAATATGTTGGTCGCCCAGCCCTTTTAAAAGTTGCTGATGTGTCTCGTTATTGCTACCAAATAAGAAGGTTTTATCTTCTTCCATTAGCTTTATCAGTCCCTGTGCAATTTTCTCCTCATCACCTTTATCACGTGGCACAACCGCCAAGGTCATGTTAGGCTTTGAAAATTCAATTCCCTTTAATTGAAGAGGGTGATTAAGTCCGCTTAATGTGTTTCCTGTTCCGGTTTTAGAGAGTTTTGTAACCGCTCCAATATCCCCGGCATTTAATCTTTCAACCTCAATCTGCTTTTTCCCTTGAACGACGAATAACTTTCCGATTTTTTCATTTACGTTTGCATTCATGTTAAAAACAGTGGTATCAGGGGTCATTGTACCTGAATACACCCTAAAATACGAGAGCTTTCCAACATATGGGTCGGCAACAGTCTTAAACACCAAGGCTGCTAAAGGCTCTCCGCTGTCCGCCTTTAAACGTGAATCACTTCCATCCTTTTTTGTGGCGATAATAAAATCGTCACGTGTATCAGGCGACGGAAAATAAGCGTGTATAGCATTCATTAATGAAGAAACACCTAACGTATGATACGCACTTCCACACAAAACAGGGACGATATCACAAGAGTCAACGCCACGTCTAAGTGCTTCATACATCTCCGGAAGAGTAAACGACTCACCATCAAAATACTTGTTCATCAATTCTTCTGAAGTTTCAGCTACCGCCTCATTAATCATGTCACGCAGAGGTTCTATCTCGCTTTCTAAATCACTCGGCATTTCTGCCGTAACCGTCCTGTCACCATCAAAGCGACGTGCTTCTTGTTCAACAATATTAATAAACCCTGTGATTTTGTCATCTTCACGGATTGGAAGTTGAAAAGGAGCTATCTTCTTTCCATATTTATCTTTAAGTTGAGTTAAAACAGCAGAATAATTTACACGTTCATCGTCGACTTTGTTAATAAAAATTATTTTTGGAATATTATATTTTTCACAATACGCCCACGCCTTTTCAGCTCCGACAGTAAGACCGGATTTACCGCTAAGCACAATGATTGCGGCGTCTGAAACACGAAGAGCCTGTTCTACTTCACCAACAAAGTCAAAATAGCCGGGCGTGTCTAAAATATTAAATTTTACACCGTTCCAGTCACAAGCGGCAACTCCTGTACCTATAGAGAACTTTCGCTTTGTTTCTTCAGGGTCAAAATCCATAACGGTTGTACCGTCTTGAGTTCGCCCTAAACGGTCGACATTACCGGAGGTATATAGCATGGCTTCTGCAAGTGAAGTTTTCCCGGAGTTTCCATGACCTAATAGGCAAAAGTTTTTAATCTTAGATGTATCATAAAGTTTCAAAAAGCAACCCTCCAAATTATAGTAAAATTAATTATGTATTGAATATATTGTAGCGTATTTTATTTATAATTTCAACCTAAACTTATACAATTTTCTTAAATATTTTTGTGCATTTTTTACGAAAAGTATAGTAAAGATAGATTAACAAAATAAGACATATTCCATATTATGATATTAAAGGGTGTGTATACACGCTTTATTATAAAAAAGGAGGACGCTATATGAATGAGAGATGCGGGAAAACACATGGCAGAAACTTTTCATGTGAACGTGAAAATAGCATAAAGGCGGCTAATGAGGCTGCGGCTGTTAAAGATGCGGAATGTGAAGAATGTGAATGTAAACGCCGAAGAGGTTGTGAGTTTTCATGTCCTGTTTGTATAAACACCGAGCAGATTTATGATGCTTGCCGTGACAGGGATTGTGTAACCGACAGACGGGTTTATTTTACTGGCTATGGACAAGAAATAATTGACAAGGCTATTAATGTAAAGCCAAAATCAGCAGAGATTATTTGGGTTGACAGTGACGTTGAATCTGTACCGTTTAACAAGGGATATTATGCTGTCGATATAAAATATTTCATATGCATTACATTTGACGTATACAAGGGGGTTTCTTGCCCAACAGAGGTTAAGGGACTTACTACATTTGACAAACGAGTAATACTATTTGGTTCAGAAGGAAGCACTAAATCTTTTGAATCAACGCTAAATTCGGACTGTAACATCACTGACGAATGGCAAAAAACCAATCTTCCAAAGGCGATTGTTACTGCGGTAGATCCAATTGTTTTAAGTGCAACGTTGTTTGAAGACGAATGCTGTGACTGTTGTAACTGCTGTAATACTTGTGGTTCTTGCGGTTCGTCCGGTTCTTGTGGTTCATGCAAATGCAATCCAATACCTAAATCAATTTGCGAATGTTTTGAAGATGAGCTAATTATCGATGATGATGTAAGACAGGTTTTAGTAAGTTTTGGATTATTCACTATGGTAAAGATTGTACGTGATGTACAACTTTTGATTGATGCAATTGATTTTTGCATACCGTGCAAAGAATGTCCATCAGCAACCGATGAAAATCCATGTGAGTTATTTAGCGGAATAAGATTCCCGCTTGACGAATTTTTCCCACCGGTAAAAAAGAATAATTTTGCAAACACAACATGCGAGGAAATAACCTCGTGTAAATGTTGCGACATGGGATAGTAGGGGACGAATTTCGGAACGGGCAACCAATTCCCTACAAAAACTCAAAATAAATTTAACGCCAATCTAACGCCACACAAAGAAAAACCCGCATAAAAATGCGGGTTTTTCTGTTTTGGTGACTCCTAGGGGATTTGAACCCCTGTAACCGCCGTGAGAGGGCGGTGTCTTAACCACTTGACCAAGGAGCCAAAAATATCTCGGCATAAAGCCGAGATATGGTAGCGGTAACTAGATTCGAACTAGTGACAACACGGGTATGAACCGGGTGCTCTAGCCAACTGAGCTATACCGCCATAACTTATGTTCGCATTCTCATACTGGCTAGCCGTGTGAGTCGAACACGAGTTATATAATAACAGATATACGCACGCTTGTCAAGCTTTTTTTGCAAATTTCGCAAATTTTTTTAACTTTTTTTAAAATACTTAAACAAGACTTATTTTTAACATAAATAATTTTTAAAAAGCTTAGATTTATCTAGCATTTATTAATTAACTATTACAGGATTACCTCGTGTCCAGTTTCAGCAGATTTGTAAATCGCCGTTAAAATTTTCATTAACTCTACACCATCTTGTGCTGGGTTTTTGCATGATATTCCATTAACAATACAATCCACATAATGATTGATTTCTCTGGCAAAAAGTCCATCAAAGCTAAGTGCCGTCTCAGCCTCAAGTGAAAGGTTTGTAAGATAATCATTTGTTTCGGTAAAGATTTCGAGTTCCGGTGAAAGCTTTGCTCCGCCCTTTGTTCCAAACAATTCAACATTTCCAACATCTTTTTTAATATTTAGTGCAAAACTCGTTTCAAGAGCCAATGTCGCACCGTTATCAAAACGTATAAGTGCCGAAGCAAGATCTTCTACATCACAAATATCATGGTCGGTTTTTCCTGATGAAACGTATTTTTTACTGCGTTTTAAATTCTTTCGGTCAAACAATTTTTGGTACGTAACTCCGTAGACCGAAACAGCGTTTGGCTTTCCCATAAGATATCGAACAAGGTCGATTACATGCACTCCTAAATCTATAAGAGGTCCGCCTCCCGAACGTGCTTTCTCTCCAAACCATCCGCCCGGGTTTCCATCTCGACGCAAATATGTAGCCTTTGCATAATAAATTTCACCTAATACATCATTTTCAATAAAATCTTCTGCAATATCACAATCATTTCCAAAACGGCGTACAAATCCTATCATTAGAAGTTTTTTGTTCTTTTCTGCCGCCTCTTTCATATCTTCTGCTTCTTGCGCTGTTGTTGCCATTGGCTTTTCACAAAGTACATGCTTTCCTGCATTAAGTGCAGAAATGGTACATTCAGCATGTGCCGCATTCCACGTGCAAACGCTTACCGCATCAATCTCATTAAGTGCAAGCATATCTTCTTTATTTGTAAACCGTCTGGAAATTCCAAATTCATCGCCCATTTTATTTAACTGCTCTTCATTAATATCACAAAATGCATAAAGTTCAACGTTTGGATTTTTTAAATATGCTCCAATATGCTCCCGGGAAATATTTCCGGTTCCTATAATTCCAACTTTAATTTTATTCATATTTATCTACACTCCCATCTTTCTATTTAGGAAGTCGACTGCCATTTTTATATCCTCTAAAGGTTTATCGCCCGCTTCACGTTCTATTGTCAGAAAGCCCTTATAGCCAACTTCTTCCAAAGCCTTCAAATAATTGTCAAAGTCTACATCACCTTCACCTAAAGGAAGTTCAATAAAAGCCTTAGCTGACTCAATTTCATTTTCAATATTTATGCCATATAGAATTTCAGGGTCTTTTTCAAGAAGCTTTCTTCCATCTTTTGCATGAGTATGTACAATATAATCTTTTAGCGTATACACCGACTCTACAGGGTCATCACCTGTAACCATGACAAAATTTGCAGGGTCAAGATTTACCGCCACCCCTTTTGAATTAAGCGAATCCAAAAAAGTTTTTAGAGTTTTTGCAGTTTCTGGTCCTGTTTCTATTGCAAAATGAGCATTTACACTATCTGCATAACGGCTAAGCTCATAGCACGCTTTTTGCATTATCTCATATCGTGGATGATTTTTATCATTTGGAATAACTCCAACATGTGTGGTAACAATGTCAGTTTCAAGGTCTTTTGCAAGGTCTAAAATCCTTTTCGAACGTTCAATCAAATCTGGATTTTTCTCACTATCTCCAAAGCCTTGCCCCAAGTCGCCACAAAGTGCCGAAAACACCATACCATGAGATTTAATTCTATCCAAAAGTTCACGTCTATCCGCCGCTGTCAAATTTTCAGGGGAATTTTCACCGTTCGTTGCGTACATTTGAATACCACTTGCACCTATACTTGCCGCTTTTTCTATTGCCTCAAACTTAGAAACTCGAAAGCTTTCGAGCATTACGCCTATTGGAAATTTATACATATTTAACACTCCTTTTTTTGAATTTATAAAAAGCTCTTTAGGCTCTTTCTTATATTGCAATATTACAGCAAAAGAATGTTCATGTAAAGCTATAATCTTGCCCCGTTTTAACACTTTATTGCTCTGACATTTTAATCGCTTTTTGTTTCAGATGGAGTTCTTCCTATAACTTTTTTATAGGTTTTTGTAAAGTATGATAGGTTCTCAAAACCATAAAGTTCCGCTACTTCAGTCACCGTATATTTTCCGCTTGCCAAAAGACTTTTTGCACTTGAACATTTTAAAAAATTTATATATTCTACAATTGTACCACCTGTTATTATTTTAAATTCTCTACAAAGATAATACTTGCTAAAACCAACATAAACAGCGATATCGTCAATTTTAATACTCTCTTTGAAGTGGTCTTTTATATACAAAACTGCCATTTTAACCATTTCCATTTTACCGTTTAAAGCTTTAGAGGCTGTCTTTGGCGAAAGCTGAACATATTTTCGACATAGCTCAACCAAAAACGTTGATATCAAAGCCTTTGTAGCCGTTTTATAATATGGAAGCTTATTCGAAAATTCATCTAATATTTCCATAAACTTGTTTTTTAATGATACGTTATTCACCTTATTTTTAAACACAATTTCTTGAAGATTAAGCCCTGCCCATTCTAAAGAATTAGGGTCAACAATTAGACAATAATATTCTGCATTTTCATTTTCAGCAATAATAGAATGGATGTTATTTGCATTAATAATTATAATATCACCAGGCTTTGCATTAAAGGCAACTGTATCAATTGTAACAATAGCAGCACCTTTCATAAAACAAAGAATTTCAATATTTTCATGCCAATGTGTATATACAAAGCCTCCGCTTTCGACATAATCATAGTGGAAATATATAGGTAATTCTTTATCCATAAACGTATGAAATTCATATACAAATTCGTCCATATAATTAACCTCTTCTGTGCAATATATTGTTAAAACGGAGCAATATTGATGCTTTACTTTTCTATAAGGCTATTATACAATACCATTAAAGATAAATCAATACTAATATAATTTGAGGTGTAAAATATGGAGATTGCAGTTAGTTCATACAGCTTTTCAAAGCAACAAGGTTTCAATCAGCTCGCTTGTATAAAATGGGCAAAAGAACTTGGAATTAATGCTATTGAGTTTGCAAATATTTGCCCACACGATGGTTCGTCAAATACAGAATATGCAATAAAGCTTAAATCAGAATGCGAAAAAAATGGCATTAAAATATCAAACCTCTGCTTTTTTGCGGACTTTTTGAACAACGATTTTGATTCTGAAATATTGCATCTAAAAGAAATGGTAGATATAGCCGAAATTTTAGAAGTGCCTAATATTAGGCACGACACAACAGTAGGCGGAAATAAATGGCACAGTTTTAATGAAGCACTTCCTATACTCGCAAAAGGTTGTAAAATCATAACCGAATACGCAGAAACAAAAAACATAAAAACCATGGTAGAAAATCACGGATTTTTCTGTCAAGATAGTGTTCGAATGGAAGCTCTTTTTAATGCGGTTTCACATCCAAATTTCGGTTTATTAGTAGACATAGGAAATTTCCTTTGTGTTGATGATGACCCCGCAAAAGCAGTAAGTTTGCTTGCACCTATGGCTTTATACGCACACGCTAAAGATTTCCATGTTAAAGCAGCAGGAACTCCTGACCCGGGAGAAGGATTCTTTAAATCTCGTGGTGGGAACTATCTTAGAGGTGCTATTATAGGTCACGGAGATGTGCCTGTTTTTCAGTGCATAGAAATCCTTAAAAATGCTGGTTATGATGGCAATATCACTATTGAATTTGAAGGTCTTGAATCCCCTATGAAGGGTATTGCAATTGGTCTTGAAAATCTTAAACGAGCAATTAATAATTAATAAAATAATACGTCCCACAATCCTTTTTATAATGGATTGTGGGACGTATTTTAAAATGTTTTATTCAAAGCCTTGACGCTCATACGCCGTTTGGTATACTGAGATAACTTCATCTATGCCCATTTCTTTTGTAGTTTGCACAAACGCATCAAATTTTTCTAGCGGTTCAACACCCAGTATAAACTTAGCAATCATATCGTTTATATAAGAATCTATCTCCGATTCTTTTTGTGATATTTGGTTAACTTCTTCTGTTGTAAATTTAGGTGGCAAAGGTTTTAGTGTTTTTTCTGTCGCCATTGCCATATTTACAGAATCGTTTTTAACCTTCTTGATATCAGGAGGTAAATTTTCCTCTAAAGCAAGCCCTGCCTCATATTGTTGAACACCCACAAACCCTGTATTCGTCATATATTTACAAATGGCTTCAGGAGGAGTCTTCTTATCAGGATTATTTAAAATCAAATCAGTATATTTCTTTTTTCCATCCTTATCTACAGTATAGCTTTCGCCTTCAATCCCCCAATTCATCAAAGTTTGACCTTCTTCACTAAAAAGATAGTCGAAAAACCGTACCGCTTCTTTCACATATTTGCAATTTTTAGTTATTATAGCACCTTCATTTCGAACCATCATTTTAATATTGTTATTTGGATAATAACGTATTCCCTTCTCGTTCATGGGATATGGTACCGCCACAAGGCGCATTTCCGGCTTTGTTTGCATATATCTAGGCATTAAATTATTGTTATCGCAATACACTGCCCCCAGCTGGTCATTTTCCAAAATAGCATCTAATTCTCCGGTATTTGTATTAAGAAAGTTTGGGTTAATAAGGCCTTCACTATACCATTTATGCATCGTGGTCAAATATTCCTTAAATCTAGGTGCAAGCACTGCATGAGTAATTTTATTTTCACCCGGAACCTTAAAGTACTCATATTTGGGAATATCAAACGCAGTCGAAAAGGTTTCTTCAAAAGTAAAAAAATAGGTGCTAAACGGAACCTCATCATGCTTACCGTTTCCATTTAAGTCTGTGTTTTTGAAAGCCTTTAAGACATTATACCATTCATCTATTGTCTGTGGAATTCCAAGTCCGACTTTATCTAACCAATCCATACGTATAAAATATCCATCATAGCATAAAAATCTTTGGTCATCTGTTATTTTTTGGATTTTAATAACATCGTCACCAACCAATGAAAACTGTTTTTTATAACCTTCATGTTCATTAAATACTTTGTTAATATTTGG
>JAVXFE010000019.1:12034-14715 GCA_036658075.1 Oscillospiraceae bacterium | reverse complement strand
GCCTACACCTGAACCTACAGCAAAACCGGAACCTACATCTGTTCCGGTACCTACAGCAAAGCCAGAGCCGACAACTGCACCAGTGCCTACAGTAAAACCGGAACCTACATCTACTCCAGTACCAACAACTGTTCCTGAACCTACAAAATCGCCTGAAGCAGTAAATGATATTCCAGATGGAACACAAATTTTTATAAACTATCCATATGCATATCTTTACGGTTATGATTATGGTGCAGTAGGTGGCGAAGATACAATAAAAAGAGAAGAAGCTTGCAGTCTTCTTTATAGACTTTTAAAGCAGGACAACCAACTTTATGGATTTGACGTGAATTGTTCATCGGTTTTTGAAGACCTTGTTGACACAAATTGGGCAAAAAATGCACTTATGTATATGAATTATATCGGTGTCTATAATGATAAAATAGTTCAACCTACACAGGAAATTACACGTGGTGAAGTTGCAAAAATCATAACTTTCGCACTTAAAATTCATCCTGATGATTCTAAGCAAATTAAACTTGATGATTTAGATAAAACAAACGAATATTATTACTATATCAAAGCATTAGTTGATAATGGAATTATGGAAGGCTATAATGGAAAAATCAAGCCTGCTGCTAAGCTCACACGTGCCGAATATGTTACTATATTAAACAGGGTTTTGGGTCGTGATAAAAGATATGATATTTCGAATATAGAACCTATTTATCCTGATTTACAGGATAAAAGTTATTGGGCTTATGAGGACTTGATGCGTGCATCGTTTGGATTTTCGGATGAAAAAGTCGATGGAGTTTATCCTATTGACCCAAATCGCAAGCATGAAAGAGAAGATATAGATTTTGATTAATTTTTAATAAATTAAATTAAATGAAATATTTATAAATCTAATTATAATACACGTCGTTTTCGATTTTGCAACTTTTGTTGCATTTTTGAAAATGACGTGTATTTTTATGAAAAAATATAGAACAATGATTTTTTATATTAATGATTGATTATTTCATTGCTTTGGATATTAGAATAATATATAATTTCAATATCGAAAGAGGGGAGAAATGGATATGAAATCGTTGCAAATTACATTTAAAGAACATTTCAGCGAAAAGAATCTTAATATTAGCAAGATTAAACGGCAAATGGTTTTTCAATCAATGGTTGTACCGGGATTGATTTTTTTAATTATATTTGCTTACTGGCCTTTGCTAAGTTCGGTAATAGCTTTTCAAGAATATGACCTTTATGCGGGTATCGCTGCAAGCAAATGGGTTGGGTTTAAGCATTTTATTGATTTTTTTAGCAGTGACAGCTTTTTAAGATTAATGAAAAATACTATAGGAATTAGTTTTTTAAAATTATTGATTGGTTTTCCGGCACCTATAATTTTAGCACTTTTGCTAAATGAAATAAAATCAGATGGATTAAAAAAGTCATTTCAAACTATTACATATTTACCACATTTTATATCATGGGTCGTTGTTGTTGGAATTATTTCTAATTTGTTATCTGTAGAAGGTGGCACAATCAATACATTGCTTATGAAATATTGTGGATTGGAAAAACCGATTAACTTTATGTCAAACCCAAATAATTTTTGGACAATATTGGTTTCGGCAAATGTTTGGAAAACTATTGGATTTAACGCTATTGTTTTCATTGCTGCAATTGCGGGAATAAATCCTGATTTATATGAAGCCGGTGCGGTTGATGGTGTCGGAAAGATAAGAAGAATTTTTAGTATTACATTGCCGTGCATCATTCCACAAATAGTTATAATGCTCATTTTAAATGTTTCGCAAATTCTTAATGCTGGATTTGAAGAAATTTTGTTGCTTACTAATAATGGTGACAATTCAATATTACTTGAAGTTGGAGATGTAATTGACACATACGTTTATCGATATGGTGTAAAACTTCAGAGATACTCATATGCCACTGCAGTAGGTTTGTTTAAATCTGTAATCAGTGTCTTGATGCTATTTGTAGCAAACACAATATCAAAAAAATTGACAGATAATAGTTTGTGGTAAAGAAAGGTGTGAATATTATATGAAAATAACACGTTCTGAAAAATTTGCTAATATATTAATTATATTTATTCTTGGACTTTTATGTATATCTATTATATATCCATTTTGGAATTTAATAGTAATATCATTTAATACGAGTATAGACACAGCCAGAGGCGGCCTTACATTTTTTCCACGTGAGTTTACATTCGAAAATTATGCAAATGTTTTCGTTGATAAACGATTGGTGAACGCATTTATTATAACTGTTTTGAGAACCGTTATTACGACTGTAGGGTGCACATTATTTACAGGGGTTTTTGCTTATGGTATTTCAAGAAAAGAACTTAAATTTCGAAAAGCATATACAAAATTTTGTGCTATTACCATGTATTTAACAGCAGGATTAATACCTACATATATTTTAATGCAAAAGTTAAATCTTATAAATTCTTTTTGGGTAATGGTTATACCATACTTGTTTTCGGTATGGAACATGATTATATTTAGGTCATTTTTTGATGGTTTGCCACCATCATTAATCGAGGCGGCACGAATGGATGGAGCAGGAGAGTATTGGGTATTTTTTAAAATTGTTATGCCTGTATCAAAACCTGTTTTTGCAACACTTGCACTGTTTACCGCCGTTGCACAATGGAATGCATGGTT
>JAVXFE010000019.1:0-12024 GCA_036658075.1 Oscillospiraceae bacterium | reverse complement strand
GTTTGATGGTGCGATATATATTACTGATCCTAATCTAATGCCTTTACCAACTTTATTAAGGCAAATAATAAATTCCAATTCTGCAACACAGCTTATGGCACAACTATCCAGTACGGCGGCAGATCAAATGGCAGATAAAATGATTAGCACACGTTCGCTTTCAAGTGCCACTATGATAGTTTCTATAATTCCTATTATTGCAGTATATCCGTTTATACAAAAATATTTTGCCAGCGGAGTTACTGTTGGGTCGGTAAAAGAGTAGTACTTAAAAAATTAATTAACAATATATAATATATTTACGGGAGGAAGTATTATGAGAAAACATAGCATTTTTAAAAGTATTGTAGTAGGTACATTAATTTCATCGTTCCTTATATTTGGAACTTCGTGCGGGCAGAAAAAAGAAGAACCTGCTCCGGCAAAAACAAGTTTTGTATTTGCTCAGGATGATTTGAATTTTACATGGTATGATAATTCGGATATTGCAGCGGCAACTATGTGGGCAGATACCAGCAAAATTGAACAATGGATTAAAGATAATAAAAAGGTGACCATAAAATATATGGATCCAGGTGGTGCATCAGCTGAAAAATTAGCAACCATGATTGTATCTGATGAATTTCCAGATGTAATCACTATGTTACGTGGTCAAGATTCAGAAAAGTTGATTTCATCAGGAAAGGTAATACCTTTAAATCAGTTTATGGATAAATATAAGAATATGAGCACAACGTTATCTCAAAACGGAATTCTTAAAATGATGGAATATAAAGATGGAAAGAATTACGAGATTCCAAATTGGGCCAATATCGGCAAAAGGCCTACAGGGAACAATGCATGGGTGCTAAATTCCAAGATATATACAGAGCTTGGTAGACCGGAGATTAAAAGCTTTGATGACTTATATAATTATTTAAAAAAGGTAAAAGAGAAGTACCCGGATATAATTCCATATGAAACAACTGATGTTTTCCAGGGCGAACGATATGTGATGGCTGGCATGGCTGAAGATTTGCCACCTGACCATCTTGATTATTATTCATATCCTAAAGACGGTAAGTTCGAATCTATTTTTAAACATCCTAGTTACAAGGAAACTGTTATGTATTTAAATAAATTATACAACGAAAATCTTATGACACAGGATATATTCTCACAAACAGCTGATCAGGTTAAAGAAAAATTTAGCAATGGAAGGGTAGCTGTGACATCTACTGCTATTGGTGTTTGTGAAAGCACTAGAATTAATCTACAAAAAATGGGGAGTGATTGGGAAACAATCGTTCCGCCTATGAAAGATGGTCTAAATCGAGAAAAAGTATATTCGCAAGGATATGACCGATTAGGTTGGACAGAGATTTTGATAACAAAGGATGCAAAAAATCCAGAAGGAATATATGCATATTTTGATTGGCTGTTTTCACCAGAAGGTCAAAGGTTGTTTGCATATGGTCCACAAGGGACATATTATGATGAAGTTACACCAGAAGGCTATCCTATTTTAAAAGAAAATTGGTTTGCTTCTTCAACCCCTATGAAGGAATTAAGTGGTAACGGTGGCGGTGTGGGTCTTGGAAACACATTTGTTGATGATTGTGGAATATATGTTGATTCCAATTCTCCAGAAGAGTTGCGTTCGTGGGGAAAGGCACAACAGCTCAAAAATATTTGGCCATATGCACGAGATATTACAGAATATTCAAATATAATACCGGGTGTTGGGGTTGAAGAGGGAATTATATATCAATCGATAATGGATTTGCACAAACAAGCAAGAGCAAAAATGATATTTGCGAAAACACAAGATGAAGTAAATTTGATTTTAAATGAATTAATTTCTTCTACTGATAAAGCGGGTATGGATAAGTTGCTTAAATACGAAGAACAAAAATGGAACGAAAATAAACAGAAATTGCAAATTGATTAGTTAGAAGTTTTGCGTTATAATAAATATAACATTATTATAAGGAGTGGCTAATATGTTACTTAATAAAATGAGAAAAAGCTATAACGCAAAATTAATTATTATATTTTCTTTGTTAAACTTTGCAGGTGTGATATTTTCCGGTGTGATGTATTATTTTATGCTGGAAGATGTCATACATACAAACTATAACGCTGTTGTAGAAGATTCCGGAAAACAATTGCAAAACGAAATAAATAGACGAATGGATGAAGTACAACGTATTTCACATACGTTTATATTTGACCAAACACTGCATATAAATTTACGACGCTCTCTTGAAGGCTATGAAAGGCAACTGCTGTTAAACGATTATTTGTTGCACAAAGGAAACACATCTTTAGTGTTAAGCGATATGAATACGGCAATAAAAATATATGTACACAACACTTCTATTCCAGAATATTATTACACATCAGAAGAAAGTGGACAAAAAAAGTTTGAGGTATTGCATTCAAATAAAATCGAAAATGAGCAGTATTATAAGGACTTGCAAAATCTAAAAGGGTTTGAAGTTTGGAAGCAAGTGGGAGATGATGCAAAGCGATCTGAAATTTCATTGCTTGTAAGATTAATTGATTTTTCTACTATGAAAGATGACGGCGTGTTGCGTATTACTGTTAGTTTAAATGAAATGTTTGGAGATGTTTTTCCTAGCACCTCCCATCAAAATACATATTATAAAATTTCGGATGAAAGTGGAAATAGCTTTTATACAAATCGTGATGATATAACGGAGGAATGTTTTGAAATTAATAATCAGCTTTCAAATAAATTTATAACAACTTTGAAAATGCCTTATAGCAATATTAACAAAGGTATAAATGCATTATTAACGAAATTAAATTTAATTTTATGCGGTTGTTTTTTTATTACTTTTTTGATTGCCCTGATTTTCAGTCATGTGTTATATTCAAATGTAAATAAGATTGTATATGGTATAAAAGAATTCAAAAAAGGAAACTACAAGTACGATATCGAAGTTTCGGGTGGTGACGAATTTTCACAAATTGCAACTTCTTTGAATGGGTTTTCTCATAGTGTTGACCATTTGGTAAATGATGTTTATGAAGTCATGATTCAAAAGCAGGATGTAGAACTACAAATGTTGCAAGCTAAAATAAATCCTCATTTTATGTATAACATATTTTCTATTATTTCTCAGCTTGCAACAACCGGGAAAAATGATGAAATAATAAAAATGGTTGACTTAACCTCAAAGTTTTACAGAAGTGCCTTATCTAAGAATGTAGAGGATAATGACTTGTCTAATGAACTTAAAATTCTTGATGACTATTTTAATATTATTAACATACAAAGAAAAGAATCGGTTAAAAAGATTTATGAAATCGACGAAAGAACGCTTTTATGTTTAATGCCTAATTTTATTTTGCAACCTATAGTTGAAAATTCAGTTAAACATGCAATGATAGATGGGCAGATTGAGATTAAAATAAGCTCGAAGATTAAAGAGAAGGATGTAGTTATTACTATAAGTGATAATGGAATAGGAATGACTGAAGAACAGGTTGAAAATTTATTTAAATTTAAACCAAATTCAGGCTATGGATTATATAACATTGATGAAAGAATTCGTATACGATATAACGATCCTAAGCACACGATTCTTTGTCATAGTACCTATGGAAAAGGTACCGAAATTCAAATCATATTACCATTTATTACGCAAGAAGATGAGGAAAATAATAATGAAAACTAAAAAAATGTATAAATTATTAATTTGTGATGACGAGAACTATATTTTAGAAGCACTTGAAAATAATATTAAGTGGAAAAAATACGACGTTGATGTTGTAAAAACAGCTATAAATGGGCAAATAGCTTTAAATCAATTTAAAATAGAACATTATGATATTGTTATACTAGACATAAAAATGCCTATTATGTCAGGAATGGAAGTTGCACGTGAAATTAGAAAAATTGATAAAAAAACTCAAATAATTTTTCTTACAAGTTTAAGCGATTTTGATTATGCACGAAAGGCTATCACCGTGGGGGCATGTGCATATATTTTAAAACCTTTTGTTAAAGATGACATAATCGCTGCTCTTAAAGTTGCTATTGAAAATTTATCATCTGGCATAGCCTTTGTTACTGAAGACGAAAAACGATTAGAGGATAATAGCTCTGAAGGAAATTCTATTGTTAAAAGGGTTAATGACTATATTGAAAATAATATTCAAAAGAAATTATCAATAAAGGTAATTTCTGATACGCTTGGGTATTCAACAAATTATTTGGGACAACTATATAAAAAACATACAGGCATTTTTCTAAACGAATATATTGTTAAAGTTAAAATGGGAAAAGCGGTAAAATTATTAGAAGTTCACCAAAATAGTGTAGGAGATATAGCGGAAGCCCTTGGATATGGTGATATCGCATATTTCATCAAACAATTTAGAGAATTTTACGGCGTTACACCAAAAGTTTACAGAGATAGCAATCTAAAATAGATTTAATAAAACTCGAAAAGTCATATAAAAAATGGTAGAGGTGATGTTAATGAAAATCAATAAAAAAAGTCTAATAAGTATAATTTTAATAGTTACTTTTATTTTAACAAGCATTAGTTTCACTGCTGTTACAGCTAAAACCGCAGTCCAAGAAGAAACAGAAACGTATGAACTTTTGAAATGTTTAAAAGTTTTAGAAGAGGATAAAAAACTAGATGAAATATTATCACGAAAAGAAGCTACCAAAATTCTTGTTAAACTAAATCAATATAATTTGGTAAAGCCAACGGGAATTTTTAAAGATGTAGAGTTAACCGATGAATATGCAACATATATTGAAACTGCATATCAAAATGGAATAGTTTCACTTAGTGGAAGTGGGAAATTTCGCCCAGATGAAAATGTTGCGGCGTCGGAATTTTTAAAAATGGTTATACATACATGCGGTTATGGAAAATATTTAGAGTATAACGATTGTTTAAGATTTGCAAATCAGCATAATTTGTTGGTAGGAACAGGAGATATTAAAGCAGAGGATTATGTATCCATGAATATTGCTATTGCTATTTTAAGCAATGCTTTAGAACTTGATTTAATGGTCCAAACAGGTATAGATGCTGATGGAAATGGGATTTATAATGTTTCAAAAGGAGAAAATATACTAAAACATGTATATGAAATTAAAAAGATAAGAGGGCTTGTTACCGCTAACTCCAAAACCTCAATTTATTCTGAAGATAATAATGTTTCCGGCGTTAAAATCAATGACACTGTATATAAATGCAAAGCCGAATATGAAACGTTTTTGGGGTATTTTGTAAACGCTTATGTTTCTATTAAAAATGATGAAGTTATATATTTAACACCTAGTAATAAAACAGAAGTTCTTAGATTAAAGGGCGATGATATATTAGATGAATCTACAAAACAAACCATTAAATATTATAATGAAAATGGAAATATAATAACAGGAAAAATTAAAAATAATGCAAGTTATTTTTTGAATGATGTTTACTATGCCAATATGGAAAGTAATATTGTTACAAATGAAACTTTTAAAGATTCAAATAGTGTTTTTTGTTTTGTGGATTATGATGGTGGTGGATATGATTTTGTTTTTGAAGAACAATATACTTATTTCCAAGTTAAATCTATTGATATTGAGGATTTGCTAATTATTGAAAAAGACAAAAATTCAGGAATCGAAATTATAAAGGAAGATGTTTTTAAATATTCCGATGGCAAAATTATTAGTATAAACGATTTAAAATATAATGATATTTTAGGTGTAAAAGTTTCTAAAGATTTTGAATTTAAGGAAAGAACCGATGGAATTGAGTTTTTGGTTTTACAAAATGTAGTAAGAGGAAAGGCAACAAAAAGTGACGAAAAATCTGTTAGAATAAACAGTAATACATATCGTTTAAATGGCATTTCGGCAGAGTCGATTGACAATAAAGAAGGCTCTTTTTACTTAGATGCAAACGAAAGAATAGTTGCATATGATTCGTCAAAATTAAACACAGGTTCTACATACATGTATATATCTAAAATCGAAAAAGTTAATGGCGCCCTCGGTTCTATAAGTGCTAGAGTACTTGACCCTAATGACGGACTGTGTATGAAAACGTTTGCAGATAAAGCACATGTATATTCAGGAGAAAAACAACTTTGCAATAATTCTAAAAAATTGTTTGATATTAAAACTTCTTTGGAAAATAAAATTGTAAAAGTCACATTTTCAGATGATGGAAAAATTAAAAGAATTGATTTGCCCAAAAAGTTAAATTATGGTGAAAAAGGGCAAGCCGGTGATTTTAATTACATTTCAGCTACAAAATACAGAAAACGTGGTGATGATATTTTTAACGATTTATATCAAGTTCCTAAAAATGCAACAGCATTTGTGGTTCCAATAAATCATGCCGATACCGAAATATACAGCGTTCGCACAGTTGAAGGGATTTCTATGTATGAAGATATAGAAATGGAATTTTACAGTGTTAACAATGCTTATAGAGTAGATTGTGTATTGGTAAAAGAAAAAGATGCGTCATCTGGTCCGGTTTCTGCTGAAGGAAGCATTTTTGTTGTTGACCAGCTTGCTAAATCACTTACAGATGATGGTGATACAACAATAACCGCATATGGTATGTATAATGGTGAATATAAGTCGTTTAAATTTATCGAAGAGGACTCAAAAGCAAAAACATTTAATGATAATACAGATATATATGGTGCTGTAAAAAGAAAAATGGTTGCAAGTGATATTTCGTGTGGAGATGTCTTGCTTTTGAATTTAGATGGTAGCACAATAAGTTCATATCGTGTATTATTAGATGCTAGTGATGACCCTGACTTCGCACGGCAAGGCAGTGATGATTGGGATGATGTTGCCGACTGGCCTATAGATTATCCATTCGTTAATAAGGCAATGCTTTTAACAAATGGTGTTTTAAAGAATCGTGAAGATGATACTTTAACTTATGAAATGAATATTCCATCTAAAGGGATATATACAAAGAATTCTTTTTTATCTAATTTGCAACATGTTTACGTTGTTGATATGAAAGAAGGAAAAGTTTTTAATTCAAAGATTAATAGTTCAGATATAACAATGGAAAGTAAAATATTTACTACATTGTTATGGGGTAGAGAACGTGATATAGTAATTTATAAATAGAAGGGAGTATATGCATATGTTTAAAAAAATATTAACACAATTTTTAACTATTGTTTTTGTTGTTTCTATGATAAATATTCCAAAGGTTAATGCTGCTCCTCTCCAGGGAACACGCTTAGACACACGGAATTATACAAAAATCGAGCTGTTTAATCAAGATATAGATAAGCTTAATGATGGAAAATATGATAATGGTCCATTCATTTTAAAAGCTATTGGAAGCGAACCTAATTTTACCATTGATGATACATATAATATAGATATATATGCTAATGGATATGAGGCAAAAGTACAGAGTATAGATTTTGCATGTGATGCAGGACTTCTTCCAAATCAAGCTATTACAAAAATTGCTGTGGTGGGTTATGATTATGAAACCAATGATTGGTTAAAGAATGAACAAGAATACACACTTGATTACTCTATCACAGAGGGTAGTGTAAAACGTGCAATAGTAAATTTAACAACACCAATTGTATCAGATAGGATTAGAGTAAAAATAAAAGCTGCGAACGTTACATGGGGTACTATTCGTATTGAAGAATTAGCGGCATACGGAGAACTTACAGGTAATAAAATTACAGCGAACATAGTCCCAGAAGCAACGGTCACAACAGATATAGAGTTCGTGGCAGGTGATGTTAATGTTATTAAAGATGGTGATTTTGCAAGCGAAGCTAGGTCTGAAAAGTTGCCAAGTATCGAAGCACCTAAAACGGTTACATACGATTTTGGTGAAAAATATTACAATTTTTCAACGATGGAGGTTGTGGGATTATTCGCAAAAGATGCAGGAATTAAGGCGATGGACATCGAGTACAAAAAACTTGGTGAATGGACAAAACTTGGTGAAACTATTAATTTTGCAAGACCAAATGGAACAGGAACTACGAATATGGAAATAGATGAAATTCCCATAGGAATAGTGAGTAATGGAATTCGAATAAAAATAAAAGAAGCTTATTCAGGTTGGGGACACTTTAGATTTAGTGATATTCTCTTATATGGAAAAGCTGCTGAAAAACCCGTAGATCCAACTATGCAAATATTATCTCCGTCCACTATGCAAATATTTCAAAGGGATGCAGACAATAAGGGGCTTGTTAAAATAAATGGTACAGTGGCTGGAGATATTACATCTGTTATTGCAACCTTAACAGATATAAATCAAACAGTAATTTCTACAAAAACTATCTTAATTAATAGCGATAAAACTTTTGATGATAGTGTTAAAATTGATGCAGGCGGATGGTATAGTTTAAAAGTGGATGCAATGAGTGATGGACTTAATGTTTGCACAAGAACTGTAGATAAGGTTGGCGTAGGCGATATATTTATTACTGCAGGTCAATCGAATTCGGCAAATTTTTCTCAAACAAAAATGACTCCTACAGATGACATAATAGTGGCATATAATCCCAATACAAAAAAATGGGGTGTAGCAAAAGATCCACAACCAATTATAGATGATGGAACAGATAAAATTGATTTGTATTACAGAACATTAGGATCTACATGGCCGGCTATGACTAGCGAACTTTTCAAACACACACAAGTTCCAATTGGTCTGTATTCATGCGGAAGAGGTTCGTCAACTATTGAAATGTGGCAACCTAAATATCTTGATGACCCAATAGAAAATGCAAACCCAGATTCACAAAATCTTCTGTATACTAGGCTTAAAACAGCAATAAAAAATCTAGGTCAAAACGGTTTTAAAGCTATTTTATGGCACCAAGGCGAAACTGAACCGGATTCAATGACGGCAAAACTTTATGCAGAAAAGTTAAATAAAATTATTGAGACATCAAGACTTGATGCAAAATTTGAAGTTCCATGGCTTATAGCAGAAGCAAGTTATGGAGCAACGGTAAGCGAAGCTAAAATTGATGAAATTTCAAAAGGACAAAAACTTGTTGTAAATAATGCAAATAACATATTTGCCGGTGCGAACACAAATGTTTTTAGAGAGGGCTATAGAATTGATGATTGGCATTTCAATGAAGCTGGACAAAATGCAGCAGGTAGGGCCTGGGCAAAATCTATTCTAACTGCATTTAATATTCCTGAGGTTGAACCAATTCTTCCGGTTCCACCACAAAAAAATCCGAAAAAACTTCCGGCATTATACTTTACAACGATGCCACTTGAAAATAATTATAATGATATGTCACGTCTAAATAATGCCGGACCTGCAAATGATCCGGTTGTTACGACTGTGAACAAAAATATTGATTTAGGGCGAGATTATTATTTTGAACTTGATTTTAAAGGGAAAATGAAAAAGCTTGATTATATCCGATTTGAAACATTTGCGGGAACGCTGGGTCAACAAAATATAACAAAAGTTGATGTAGACTATTATGATAGTAGTGATGGCACCTGGAAAAATGATGTAACTAATGAAGTTATAGAATGGAATAAGGTTAATGAAGCAGCAGAATCAGCATTTGGAATAGTTAAAGTACCAAACAAGATAGAAACTAATCGGATACGTATTTATATAAAAGATGCAAAAAGAAGTTATGATAATTTTAGAGTTGACGAACTTGTCGTTTTTGGATTTGATTCAGAAAAAGCATCAAATAATATTGCAAAAAAAGCAAATATCGTTGTAGAATATCCATGCACAGAGGAAAATGTAAATGGATTATTAAATGACGAGAACTATGATACAATAGTGTCAAGCAGCACTGAAATTGTTCCATCTAAATATAAACCTGCTATTATTAGTTTAGATTTTGGAAAAGATTCCTATTATAAGATGTCGGATTTAGAATTTATCACAAAAGAAGTTAATAAATTTGGTGTAAGTGAACTTGATATTGAATACAGAGAATTAGGTCAATGGAAAACCTTTAAGACAATTCAATTCACACATAACGGAATGCATTCAAGCGAGAATTATGCTATAGATAAAATTAATATGGAGGATATATCCACTAATGGGATTAGAATCAAAATTACATCCGCTTTATTAACAGATCAACATTTTAATATTAATGAAATAATATGTCATGGTGTGATTGATGAAAATGCAAAAATTGCAAATAACATTAATGGCGAAATTATAGCTAATGATGGTTATGAAAATCTTTTTGATGAAAACGATGAAACTATATGGAAATCATCATTTACAGAAGTTCCTACACTTCAAAATCCAGAAATGATTACATTTAAATTTAAAAGGGAGTTTACACCTAAAGTAATTGAATTTAAATGTCCACAACCGGATAAAAAGATAACATCCGTACAAATTGGATATTATGAAGGTACTACACTTCATGAGATAAAAGGTGAAACAACACTTTTGTGGGAAAACGATGTGGCAACTGTAGTTATTGATGCTGACCAAACGATGAATAACCTGGTTGTATGTATTACCGGAGCCAATGGAACAGGATATTCTGTGTCAGGCATAAATGTTTTGGCTTTTGACCAATATTCTAGAGTAGTTAAGAGTATCAGTGAATTTGAAAAGACAAAAAAATACAGTGCTTATGAAATAGCACTAAATTTGGTAAACGCAATAAATGATGACATTATAAAGCAAGAATTTCTGAATAAATTAACAATCATATTAGAAAAAGTTAAAAATGAACAATTTATTAATGCGAGTTACGATGTATTTAAAAAGGAACTCAGTATAAACGGAAAATTGTTCGAGAAAAGCCAATATAATGCCAACATATCTATTTTAAATGGAACAACATATGAAAAAATTGTACAAACAAAAATTGATGAAAATGGATTATTTTCAACGAAGGTTCCTATGGATGATGTTACTGTTTTTGGTGAATACATAATAAAAACCGTGATTCAAGGGAAACCAATAAGCACTAACGTTGTTGTGCGTGAACCGAGTAGCCAAAATGACTTTATTACATTCAGCATAGACGGATGCAAAGGAAGCATTTCCGGTAATAATATATACGTTGAACTTCCGCACGGAAGCAGTTTAACCAAACGAACACCTTTATTCAAAATATCTGAATACGCAAAAGTCTATTATGGCGAGAATGAAATAGAAAATGGAAAAACTAAGATAGATTTTACAACTTCTACAGAAATTAAGGTAATAGCTGAAAATCATGATGTGAAAATTTATAATATAAAAGTAACCATAGCTAATGGAAACAATGGCGGTGGAGGAGGTTCAGGCGGAGGCTCGTCAAATTCAAATGGTAATAGAAATGAAAATGGGAACGTCATTTTTCCTCCTTCAATAGAAAATACTAACAAAACTTTTACTGATGTTAGTAACGAACATTGGGCGTATTCATATATTATGGAACTTAAAAACGATGGCATTGTATCCGGCGTTAATGATACAGAATTTAAACCTGACGATAGCGTTAAGCGTGAAGAACTTGCAAAAATGCTTGTAATAATGAAGGAATTGCCTATTTCTGAAAATAATAGTGTTTTCAAAGATGTGATTGGGAATTGGAGTATGAAATATGTTCAAACGATTTTCGAATCGGGGATTGCAAAAGGCTTCAGCGATGATATTTTTGGCGTTGGAGAAGACATAACCCGAGAGGATTTAGCGGTAATGCTTTATCGCTCACTAAATGACGAACAAAGGAATGTTAAAATCACTGAAGTTGAAAGATTTATTGATGATTCTGAAATTTCTGAATATGCCAAAACTGCAGTTTATACCCTAAGATGTTTGGGGATTATTTCAGGATACGAAAATGTTTTCAATCCACAAGGAACTGCTACAAGAGCGGAAACCGCAAAAATTTTATGCGGTGTAAGGCGATAGGAGGGAAGAATTATGAATAAAAAATTAATTGCTATTCTATGCATATTTGTGGTTACTTTATCTGTATTCTCGGTTGGGTTTGCCGAGAATACAGGAACGCAAAATATAACTAAAAATGCACTGGTTA
>JAVXFE010000018.1:0-14890 GCA_036658075.1 Oscillospiraceae bacterium | reverse complement strand
TACCGACGATTACTACATATACCATAACAATAATGGTGTTCTGTCTAACCTTAGCAAAAGTAGGCCATACCACTCTTTTCATTTCAGCTTTAACATCTTTAAAATATTTAAGCGTTTTCTGAAAGAAATTTGGCTTTGTTTGTTCCATTCTTTTCCACTCCTTTTTAACACGAAACACTGTCGCAAAAATTATTTTGCTTCTTTGTGTACTGTGTGCTTTCTGCAAAATCTGCAGTACTTGTTCATTTCAAGTCTGTCAGGACAATTTTGCTTGTTTTTGGTGGTGTCATAATTTCTTTGCTTGCACTCAGTACATGCTAAAGTAATTTTAGTTTGCATATTTTTCACCTCATATTCCTCAACACAAATAAAACCTCTTCTACGAGAGGTAAGACATATGATAACATATTCTCAAGCGTTTGTCAACATTTTTTCAACAAAAACTTCAGAATTATTTTTTTGTTACTAACACTTTACAATTTCCATACTAACACATTACAATATTCACACTTTTTTAATTGACTTATATAATTATTTTTGTTGCATTAAACCTTTATTTAATGTATAATAGATGAATATGCAATTACTTGGAGGCAATACTTTATGAACCTTTCAAATCCAAATGAACTTAAAGACCTTTTGAGAAAACACAAGTTTTCGTTTTCTAAAAGCCTGGGGCAAAATTTTTTAATCGACCAATCCACTCTTGACGAAATAATAGAAGGGTCAGGAATAAATTCAGACACCAACGTTCTTGAAATTGGTGCTGGTGCCGGAACCCTTACACGTGAATTAGCACATAATTCCAAAAAAACGGTATCGATAGAAATCGATAAAAATTTAGTTCCAATATTAAACGAAACCATGTCCGATTTTGAAAACTTTAAACTTGTAAATCAAGATGTCATGGCAATTGATTTAATCGCTCTAACGCATGAAGAATTTGGGGACGAGCCTTTTGCGGTTGTTGCAAACCTCCCATATTATATCACAACCCCTATAGTTATGAATCTGCTCGAAAGTGGTGCAAACGTATCGGGTATGACTCTTATGGTCCAACGTGAAGTTGCCACCAGAATGGCGGCGTCAGAAGGAGGGAAGGATTATGGTGCATTAACCGTTGCTGTTCAATTTTACACAAACCCAACCATAATTTGCAATGCTGAACCGCATTGTTTTATCCCACAGCCTAAAGTTGCCTCAACAGTAATAAATCTTTCTGTTTTAGAAAAACCTTCTGTCACGGTTAGCGATAAAAAATTCTTCTTTAAATTAGTCAAATCCGCTTTTGGACAACGCCGAAAAACTCTGGTAAACGCTATTTCCGGCAGTCCGTATATGGAAGTTAACAAAGAAAAAGTTATAGAAGCTTTAACGAAAATGAACCTTGACACACGCATCCGAGGTGAACGTTTAAGCCTTTCTATGTTTGCCGAACTTTCAAATATTTTATTTTCTCAAATTACGTAAAAACGAGGTGACTTTCTTATGTTTTGCCCAAAATGTAAACTTGAATTCCGTGACGGTTTCGATTATTGTCACGATTGCGAATGCCCTCTTGTTGACACTTTACCGTTAGATTTGGGTACCAAGCCACGCCCGAACGAAAGAGAAAAGTTTTTAATTGAGGCTGTTGATGAATATGAAGCGGACATGATTGTTGCAAACCTCAAATGCGAGGGCGTTTTCGCCTTTAAGCGTTATAAAGGAAGTGATAGTTATAACAAAGTTTTCTTAGGAAGAACAATTCTCGGTGTCGATATTTTCGTCGGTGAATCCGACTATGAAGAAGCTTTGAATATCATTAAATACTAACTTTTTCCCATAATTCAACCTCAAAACTCAACTGTGTTAAAAATATGACAAACAATTTTCAAATCCGCATAAAATATTGTTTAAAATATACATTGCCAAATAGTCTGATTTGGGGTATATTATATCGTGGACAACAATTAAATTATATATATTTTTAAATCTATTGGAGGTACTAACATGACTGAAAACAAAATAGTTTTATCATGGCTTGAAGAAATGACGGCTATGTGTCAACCTGACAACGTTATTTGGATTGACGGCAGCGAAAAACAACTTGATGAACTTAGAGCAGAAGCTGTTTCGACCGGCGAATTATTAAAGCTTAACGAAGAGAAGTTGCCTGGTTGTTATTATCACAGAACGGCTGAAAATGACGTTGCACGTGTTGAAGACAGAACTTTCATCTGTACACCTACCGAAATCGAAGCAGGTCCTATCAACAATTGGATGGATCCTAGCAAAATGTACGCTAAAATGAACGCACTTTATACCGGTGCCATGAAGGGCAGAACCATGTACGTTATCCCATATTCAATGGGTCCTATTGGTTCACCATTCTCTAAAATCGGAATCGAACTTACTGATAGCATCTATGTTGTTTTAAACATGAATATCATGACTCGTATTGGTTCAAAAGTAATGGACCAACTCGGAAATAGTGGCGACTTTGTTAAATGTTTGCACGCTAAAAAGGACGTTAATCCTGATGAAAGATACATCGTTCATTTCCCACAAGATAACACCATCATGAGCGTTAATTCAGCTTATGGCGGAAACGTTCTTCTAGGAAAGAAATGTTTCGCACTTAGAATTGCATCATATCTTGGCAAGCAAGAAGGTTGGTTGGCTGAGCATATGCTTATCTTAGGACTTCAAAACCCTAAGGGTGAGGTTAAATATATCGCTGCTGCTTTCCCTAGCGCTTGTGGTAAAACTAACCTTGCAATGCTTATCCCACCTGAGTACCTCCAAGAAAAAGGCTACAAGGTTTGGACTGTTGGTGATGATATTGCATGGCTTAATATTGGAGAAGATGGACGTCTTTATGCCATTAACCCAGAAGCTGGTTTCTTTGGGGTTGCTCCTGGAACAAGTGAAAAGACAAACTTCAACGCACTTGCATCTGCTAAGAAGAACACCATTTTCACAAACGTTGCTTTAAATAATGATGATATGACAGTATGGTGGGAAGGTCTTGACAAAAATCCACCAGAGAACTGCACAGAGTGGACAGGCAAGAAGGTTAATGGAAAAACATACGAAGGAAACCTTGCACATCCTAACTCTAGATTTACAGCTCCTGCTATTAACTGCCCTTGTATTTCAAGCGAATTTGAGAACCCAGCTGGTGTTCCAATCTCTGCTATAGTATTTGGTGGACGTCGTGCTAAAACTGCTCCACTTGTATACCAAGCTCGTGACTGGAATCATGGTGTTTTCGTTGGTGCTACAATGGCATCTGAAACAACCGCTGCTGCTGCTGGTGCTGTTGGAGTTGTTCGCCGTGACCCTATGGCAATGAAGCCTTTTGTGGGTTACAACATGGCTGATTACTTTGCACATTGGTTAGAAATCGGACAGAAGATGGATCCTGAAAAAGCTCCTAAAATATTCCACGTTAACTGGTTTAGAAAGAGCGATGATGGCAAGTTCTTATGGCCTGGATTTGGCGACAACATGAGAGTTCTTAACTGGATTCTTGAACGTTGCGACGGCAAAGCTGAAGCTACAGACAGTGCTATCGGTTTACTTCCTTCAAAGGCTGATATCGATACAACAGACCTTGATATGTCTGATGCTGATCTTAATGAACTTCTCAGCGTTGACAAAAATGTATGGCTTGAGGACGTTGAAAATCAAAAGGAATACTTTGCACAATTTGGTGACAGACTTCCTTCTGAAATTGCCAGTCAACTTGAAACATTAGAGAAAAATCTAAAAGGTTAATATAAAGTTAAAGCAAAAAGAGGAATGTCGTAAGATGTTCCTCTTTTTGTGTTCTAATTTTTTATATATCCGAAAACAAATCTTTTACTGCATATTTAAAATATATTGATGCTTTAAACAATGTTTCTATGCTAAGTCGTGCAGGAATTAAGCCTTTCTCAAGTTTTTCAAGGCTTTTTAATCCTATTCCCAAAATATCCGACATTTCTCTTTGTGTTAGCTTTTCTCGTTTTCTTAAATTTTTAATGTTTTTGCAAAAAATAAGTAACTGTTCTTGATTTATATCTTTTTTTAACTTTTCCATATTATCTCCTCCTATAAAATATTATAGACGTTTAGCGTCTATTTGTCAATAGCTGTTTATCGTCTGTGCTATAATGCAACTGGAGATGATTTAGATGAATTTTAATGAACGCCTTAGAGAATTAAGGCAAGAAAAAGAACCACGAATCACGCAAGGTGAACTTGCGGAAATTTTAAAAACAAACCAGCGGAAAATTTCACGCATGGAAACCGGGGAGGCAGAGCCTAATATTGAGGATATCCGCTTGCTGTGCCTGCATTATAATGTCTCGGCAGACTACTTATTAGGACTTCCAGATAATTTGCCTTATCCTAGATAAAAGATTGAAATTTTCTTGATTTATATCTTTTTTTAACTTTTCCATATTATCTCCTCCTATAAAATATTATGCCATAAATCCTGCCAAAAGTCAATGGCATAATGTCTGCCATGATAAAATATAGTAGGGTGAATTTTATGATATATGAAAATATTAAAATGTTAAGAGAAGAAAACGATTGGACTCAACAATATATTGCGAATTTACTATTTATAAATAGAAGGACATATTCCGCTTATGAGACTGGTACAAATTCCATGACACCGGAAATGTTAATAGCAATTGCTGAAATATACGAAACAAGTGTTGATTTTCTTTTGGGTCTGACAACTGTAAAAAAGACTTATCCTAGATAAAAACCACGCCCGTTTACCACCTAAAAAGGAGGAATGGGCGTGGTTAATTTTATTTAATTATCTAATAACGTCGTTCCCACCCATGTATGGTAAAAGAATGTCCGGAACGGTTATACTGCCATCTTCATTTTGAAAATTTTCAAGAATTGCAGCAGTTGTACGTCCGATTGCAACGCCACTACCGTTGATTGTGTGTACGAATTGTGCTTTTTCTTTAGGCGAATTTTTATATTTTATATTAGCACGTCTAGCCTGAAAATCTTCGAAATTAGAGCATGACGAAATCTCAACATATCTATTATAACTTGGCATCCAAACCTCGATATCATACTTCATTGCGGCAGTAAATCCAAGGTCGCCAATACAAATTTTAACCACTCGATATGGCAATTTTAAAGCCTGCAACACCGCCTCAGCATCAGCAATCAAGGCATCAAGTTCCGCATATGAATTCTCAGGTTTTGAAAATTTAACAAGTTCAACTTTATTAAACTGATGTTGGCGAATAAGCCCACGAGTATCACGCCCTGCACTGCCCGCCTCGGCACGAAAACACGCCGTATATGCGCAGTATTTAAGTGGTAACTTATCACCGTCTAAGATTTCATCACGGTGCATATTTGTTACAGGGACCTCTGCTGTCGGAACAAGAAAATAATCTGTGTTTGCCACCTTAAATGCATCCTCTTCAAATTTCGGAAGCTGCCCTGTGCCAACCATGCTATCACGATGTACCATAAATGGCGGAAAAATTTCTCTATAACCTTTTGAAGTATGTGTGTCAAGATAAAAGTTTATAATTGCACGCTCTAGTCTCGCCCCTAAACCACTGTAAATATGAAAACGGGCACCCGTAACTTTTGCAGCAGTTTCAGGGTCTAAAATACCTAAACTTTTTCCTAAATCCCAATGTGCCAATGGTTCAAAGTCAAACTTTGTCGGTTCCATAAAACGTCGAACTTCAATATTATCCTCATCTGTGTCCCCATCCGGAACTTCCGCATTTGGAATGTTTGGAATAGTATACAATATTTCGTTCATTTTTACGTCAATTTCACGAACTTCATCGTCATATTTTTTAATTTCAGCTGATAATTTTTTCATTTCTTCAAAGATAGAAGTAGTGTCTTTGCCATCTTTTTTAAGCTGGGGAATTTGCTTAGAAACAGCGTTTTGTTCAGCTTTTTTGCCTTCTGCCTCATATATAAGTTCACGCTTTTTTGTATCTAATTTAAGAAGTCCTTCAATGTCAACAATTTCTTTTCTGCGTGCCAAAGCCGCAATAACTTTTTCAGGTTCTGTTCTTAATAATTTTATATCTATCATGTGTTAAATCCTCCTAATTCATTTCCTTTTTATTCAGCTTTTGTTTTTTTATCTGTTGGCGACGCCGTTGGTGAGGCCACCGGGGCTTTTTCTTTTTCTAAAACTTTATTTATAGATTCATAAAACGACATTAAATTTGCATCCATTTCTGATATATTAATGTTAGCAAGTTTTTGTGTGGCAGCCTCAACGCTTCCGCTTGTATACAATCCCCAAACATCTCTAAGCTGGGAAAGATTTCTTTCATATTCCGCCATTTTGTTTTGGTTGGCTAATAATTCCTCGTTTTGCTTTTTTAATAAATAATTTTCATCTTTTAATGCAACAACTTCACTTTGAATGCTCATGTTTGTTTGATGTGTTTGGTCAATCTTAGCATCAATCTCTTTTTCACGACCGTCCGCCATTGCGGCAATGATAATAATAATCATAACGCCAATCATCATTATTATAGCGTATGTGAGCAAATTCTTTAGTTGCTTCTTTTCTTGCTTGCTTTTATTTTCCAAATTTTTCACTCCTTTCGCAAAATCTCATAAAACTCAAAAAAATGCACCTTAAATCACTTTTTATAACATTGTGACATATATGTCAGGCATACTCTTGTTTATGCATTTAAAGCCGTATTTTTCCGTGTCATATTTTGTAAAATCAGCTACTTTTTTATCTCAAATAAGATTCTTTCCAAATCATCTTTGGTATAATATTCGATTTCAATTTTCCCTTTGTTTGCACCTTCGCTAATTTTCACCTTGGTTCCTAAACGTGACGATAAATCGTTTGCAACTTCTGCATAATATTTTAGCATTAGCGTATTGGGCTTTTTATCTGATTTTTTTGAATTATTTTTAGAAAGTCCGCTTACAATTGCCTCGACCTGTCTAACATTTAAACCATCTTCTACAATTTTCTCTGCAATCTGTAATTGCACATCGGCATCTTCAACGGTAAGCAAAGCTCGTGCGTGACCTTGAGTGATTTTTTCATCCTGAACCATTTTTTTCAGAACATTTGGAAGATTGTTAAGACGCAGAGCATTAGCTACGGCACTACGACTTTTGCCCACCCTTTCCCCAACTTCTTCTTGGGTTAGGCTAAACGCTTCCATCAATTGTCGATATCCTTCAGCCTCTTCAATAGGATTCAAATCCTCACGTTGAAGGTTTTCAATCAAGGCAATTTCCATAACCTCACGGTCATCAAAATCCTTTATAATACACGGCATCATCTTTAATTTTGCCGCTTTTGCCGCACGCCAACGTCTCTCACCTGCAATAATCATATAGGTGTCGTTTTCGGTAGGCTTTACTAGAATTGGCTGTACAACTCCGTGCGTTTTGATGGATTCTGTTAAAGCCATCAAGCGGTCTTTATCAAAATTCTTTCTTGGTTGACCTTTGTTCGGTTCAATATCAATAAGCTTAATTTCAACAATGCTTTTCGAATCGACCTCTGCGGCAACTTTATCAATATCCCAAAGAATATCCGTGTCTTTTTGTGACATGGTTTCGGTATTCTCGGAAAACAATGCGCCTAGGCCTTTTCCAAGCCCTTTTCGCTGTGTGTTTTTCTTAACTGCCATTGTTTCACTTCCTATTCAGAAATTTTCGTTTCTTTTAAAGGTTTTTTCTTGCGATTTGCTACAATTACCTCTTTTGCAAGCTTCATATAACAATCTGCACCTCTTGAACTTTTATCATACGCTATGATAGGTTGTCCGAAACTTGGTGCCTCAGAAAGCCTTACATTTCGAGGGATTACGGATTTATATACCGTTGCCCCGAAATATTTCTTTACCTCATCCACAACCTGCACAGAAAGGTTTGTTCTGGAATCAAACATAGTAAGCAATACGCCCTCAATCGCTAAACCCTTATTATACGTCTGTTTTATGCGTTTTATAGTTTTTGTAAGTTGACTTAATCCTTCAAGTGCATAATATTCGCATTGAATAGGAATTAAAACGCTTTCGGCGGCAGCAAGGGAGTTTATCGTTATTAAGCCAAGCGACGGCGGGCAATCAATAAAAATAAAATCAAACTCGTCTTTTACCTGTAAAATTGCCTCTTTTAACCTATATTCACGACTTTCTTTGTCCGCAAGTTCAAGTTCTGCCCCCGCAATACTTATATTTGCCGGACAAATCCAAAGATTATCATAATCGGTCTTTACGATTATATCTTTAATCGGAACATCATCTACCAAACAATCGTATGTAGAAAGGGTTACTTCTCTCGGGTCAAGGCCAAGACCACTGGTTGTGTTTCCTTGTGGGTCAATATCGATTATTAAAGCCTTTTTGCCTTTTTTACCAATGCATGCGCTAAGATTAACCGCTGTCGTGGTTTTTCCAACGCCACCCTTTTGATTAGCAATGGCTATTACTTTTCCCATAGAATTACCTCTTTTCTTTTAAGCTCTTTATCTAACCTATTAATTATACCATAAAATTAAAAAAATACAATAACTATTAAGCAAATAGTTATTGTATTTTAAAATATTTTGTTTCACATGAAACATTTTAAAGATTTTTTGTTGTGTTTCACGTGAAACACTGCTTTTATGTCGAAACTAGGTTCCGAATCCATTTTTTGCTCTTAAATCTCTTTAGTGAAATGGTTATTCTTACAATCTCTTCAACGCACAACATTGAATACACAATAATAAGCGGAAGATTTAACACAAGCCCCGTTAAAAGTACAAGTGGAACGCCCACAAGCCACACAGAACCAACATCGATAATTAATGACGCCTTGACATCTCCTCCGTTTCGGAAAACACCAACAATCAAGAAGAAGGATAGAGCTTTAAGGTTCATAAGTATCGCCATTATAAGCAAAATTTGATTTGTTTGTGCATACACCTCGGGTGTAATATTGTACATAGACAATATCAAAGGCCGACAGAAGATAAATATCATAGAAATGACAAGTCCGGTGGCAACAGATAAAAAGCAAAGCTTTTTTGCATATATATATGCCGACTCGTTTTTCCCTGCACCAACGGCATTTCCAATGATAATTCCACCTGCATTTCCTCCACCATGGAAGAAAACCAAAAGCAATCGTTCAACGTTTTGTACAATCGTCATGATTACCATTGCTTGCACGCTTGTTTTTGCAAAAACCCAGGTATATAGGGTGGCTCCAATCGCCCACGCCATCTCATTTATAATGACAGGTGTCGCACCTTTAAAATAATTAACAAGCATACTCCTTGTAAAACTGAATAATTCTCGTGGCTTTGCCGCTTGTACAAGCTTTTTTGCATAAATTGCAATCATCATTACACCAAGTTCTGAAAATCTAGCAATAACCGTTGCAATCGCCGCACCGGGAACTCCCAAAGCAGGCGCACCAAGATTTCCAAATATCAAAACCCAGTTTAAGAAGATATTCACCACAAGCCCAACACTTCGACTTAAAAACGGAAGCGAGGCGTTTTGGCTACAGCACACGCTCATATCGTATGCACATGTGATAGCTGTTGCAATATACCCAATGCACACAATCTTAATATATCTCGTTCCTAAAGCCGCCACCTCGGGGCTAGCCTCAAACAATCCGAAAATCGTTTTTGGAATCCCCCACGCCGCCGCCATAAACACAAACGCAATGATAGTCGCAAGGATTATGTTGATTCCCAGCACGCTTTTCATCTTTTTTATATCTTTTGCACCCCAATATTGTGCCGCAAACACTCCAGCTCCACAACACACACCAAACAAAAATACTGTAAACAAAAAATATACTTGATTTGCAATACCGACCGACGCAATCGCCGTTTCCCCAAGCCGCCCTACCATAATGGTATCAATAAGGTTTACCAGCGCCGAAATCAGCTCCTTTAAAGCCATAGGAATCATTAATATAAAAAACTTCTTGTAAAACGAACTTAAAATTGGCTTTCCGCCCATCTAAACACCTCTCATTGTTAAACTTATCCTCTTTTTAAGAGGGTCGACTTCTAAAATTTTTACCGTAACAATATCACCGATTGCCACAACGTCCATAGGATGCTTTATATATTTATCACAGAGCTGTGAAATATGAACAAGCCCATCTTGATGCACACCAATATCCACAAAAGCCCCGAAATCTATGACATTTCTCACCGTTCCTGTCATAATCATATCTGGTTTTAGGTCGTCCATGTTCATTACGTCCGAGCGTAATAACGGCTGTTCGATTTCATCACGAGGGTCACGTCCCGGCTTTGCAAGCTCTTCTATTATGTCTCTAAGAGTCGGCACACCAACACCGAGTTTTTCAGCAATCCCGCTCATGTCAAGGCTTTTCACCTTATTTTTTATATCTCCTAAATTTTTTTCTCCTACATCTTTTAATGAATATCCAACAATTTCCAATAGAGCTTTTGCCGCCGTATAACTTTCGGGATGGACAGAGGTGTTATCTAAAATATTTTCGCCGTCTGTGATTCGCAAGAATCCCGCACACTGCTCATACGCCTTAGGTCCTAGCTTTGCAACCTTTTTCAGTTGCTTTCGGCTTTTAAAAATCCCCTCTGTTTCACGATAATTAACTATATTTTTTGCGATAGTGCCTGAAATTCCTGAAATATATTGAAGAAGAGGAGCAGACGCTGTATTTAAGTCTACTCCAACACTATTTACAGTATCTTCAACAACTCCGCCCAAGGTTGCATCAAGCTTTTTTTGATTCATATCGTGTTGGTATTGTCCAACTCCAATCGCTTTAGGTTCAATTTTTACAAGTTCTGCCAAAGGGTCTTGGATTCGACGTGCAATAGAAATCGCACTTCTTTGAGTTACATCGAAGTCAGGGAACTCCTCAGTTGCTAGTTTTGAAGCCGAATACACCGACGCCCCCGCTTCGTTTGTCATAATATATTTAACTTTGCAATTCGGAATAGATTTTAATAACTCCGCCGCAAAAATTTCAGTTTCTTTTGATGCTGTGCCGTTTCCGATAGAAATCAGATCTATATCATACTTTGAAATAAACCCCTTTATCATCTTTTCTGCCGCCAAGCGTTGCGGTTCAGAATGCGTAATATAAATTACGCCAGTATCCAAAACTCGTCCCGTCCCATCAACCACACCAACCTTGCATCCTGTACGATATCCTGGGTCAAGCCCGATTACCGACTTGTTTTTAATGCACGGTTGCATAAGCAGATTTCTAAGGTTTTCTTTAAACACCGTCATTGCCTGCTCTTGTGCAAGCTCGGTAAGTTCGTTTCGTATTTCTCTTTCGATGGATGGTGCAATAAGTCTTTTATAACTATCCTCAATCGCCATTTCGACAAACTTCGAGGTGCTTGATTGAACCTTTTCTACAAATTTACGCATCATTTGCTCTAAAATTCGATCCTCGTCCGCTATAATTGATACCGACAAAAATTTCTCTTTTTCACCACGGTCAATAGCTAAAGTCCGATGTGGTGCAATTTTAGTGCAAGGCTCTGAAAAATCATAATAAAGCCGATATACGCTATCCTCTTTCGTGCTGGCTTTTGAGCTAACAACGCCCGTTTTAAACATAATATCACGAACTTTTTTCCGAATATCCGCATCGTCAGAAATTGTTTCCGCAATAATATCCATTGCTCCATTTAAAGCCTCTTCCTCCGAATTTACACCCTTTTCTTCATTAATATACGTAGCGGCGATTTCATGTATATCCGAGGTCTCTTTTGATTGTTTAAAAATCAAGTCGGCTAATGGTTCAAGCCCCTTTGCCTTTGCCACGGTGGCACGTGTTTTTCTCTTTGGTTTAAACGGACGATAAATATCCTCAACCTCGTTTAATTTTTCGGCTTTATCAATCGCCGAAACAAGCTCCGGAGTAAGCTTTCCTTGTTCTTCAATAATTCGTTTGACGTCGTCTTTACGTTGTTGCATGTTTCTAAGATATTCAAGCCTTTCACCAAACTCACGCAAAACCTCGTCATTTAATTCACCCGTTGCTTCTTTTCGATATCTGGAAATAAACGGTATGCTATTTCCTTCATCAATAAGTGCAATCGTGTTATCTACCTGCCATTGTTGAAGATTTAACTCTTCAGCTATTTTCTGTGGTATATTCATATTTCCCTCCAAAAATTTTTCGCATTAAGCTTTCACTTTTCTTGATAACTATCTTACATCATATCAAACAGACTGATTTGTGCCGATTCTGGGAGGTCGTCTAAGACACCATTTTCGGCAAGTGTTGAAATTACTGTTTTATTAATCCCGGCACGATTTTTAAGTTCATCTTGGGATAAAAATTTTCCTTCATCTCTAACACGCATAATCGAATCTGCCGCCGTATCGCCCACGCCTGCAAAGGCGTTAAGTGGCGGTAATATAGACTCTCCAACTTTTTGAAACTTTCGTGCATCTGACTTATAAAGGTCAACGGGAAGGAAATTAATCCCTCTTTCGTACATTTCCATACATAGTTCAAGAATAGTTAAAATGCTTTTTTCGTTTGCAGTAGCGTCATTACCTTTTAAGCTGATTTTTCGCATTTCGTCTACAACTTTTTTCTTACCATTTGCCATAATCGCCGCATCGAACAAGTCCGCCCTAACTGTAAAGTAGGCAATATAAAATTCCGCAGGATAATGAACCTTAAAATATGCAATTCTAAAAGCCATCATTACATACGCTGCCGCATGGGCTTTTGGGAACATGTATTTAATCTTTTTACATGACTCTATGTACCACTCGTCCACGTTATGTTCACGCATTGCCGCCTCAAACTCAGGTGGCATTCCTTCTTTTGCGGCACGACCCTTTCGCACAAATTCCATAATCGCAAAAGCCATAGACGGCTCTAGTCCGCACTGAAGCAAATGAACCATGATATCATCACGAAGACCAATTACTTCTGATAGTGTTGCCACATTATTTTTAATCAAATCCTGGGCGTTATTTAGCCACACGTCCGTACCATGTGACAATCCTGAAATTACCAGTAACTCCACAAAAGTCGTTGGTCTTGTATCCACAAGCATTTGCCGAACAAATGAAGTCCCAAACTCCGGCACGCCATAAGTTCCAACGTCGCTGTTAATCTGTTCTTTCGTAACTCCCAGAGCTTCGGTTCCCGAAAACAAGCTCATGGTTTCCTCGTCATCTAATGGTATTTCAAGAGCGTTAATCCCCGTTAAATCCTCAAGCATTCTAATTGTAGATGGGTCATCATGTCCAAGTATATCGAGCTTTAAAAGATTATCATGGATAGAATGGAAATCAAAATGTGTAGTAATAATGTCCGACTCTTTCTTATCGGCAGGATGTTGAATAGGGCAAAAATCGTGAATGTCCATGGTTTTTGGGCATACAATAATTCCTCCTGGATGCTGACCCGTCGTACGTTTTACATCAATCATTCCGGCAGAAACACGTTTAAGTTCCGCATCTGTTGCAGAAACGCCCTTTTGCTCGTAATATTTTTTAGCAAATCCATAAGCGGTTTTGTCCGCAATGGTTCCAATTGTCCCCGCTTTAAAAACGTAACTTTCGCCAAATAATTCGCCAACGTATTTATGTGCTGTGCCTTGATATTCTCCTGAAAAGTTAAGGTCAATATCAGGAACTTTATCACCTTTAAATCCTAAAAATGTTTCAAAAGGTATGGTAATTCCGTCTTTTTTTAGCTTTCCCCCACAGTTTGGACATTCCTTATCAGGCATATCCATTCCAACGGCGTATTCACCGTGTTCGAAAAATTCGCTATATTTGCATTCAGGGCAAATGTAATGCGGACAAAGAGCGTTTACCTCGGTGATTCCTGATAAAAACGCCGCAAATGACGAACCGACAGACCCTCTGGACCCAACCAAATATCCGGCCTCATTTGACTTCTTAACAAGCTTATGTGCAATCATATACATTACTGAATATCCATATTTTTCAATACAATCAAGTTCTCTATCCATACGTTCTTGAACTATTTTAGGCAAAATATCGCCATAAGTTTTGTGTGCAAAATCGTGACATATATCAATCAAATCCTGCTCACAATTTTCAATCGTCGGGGGATACGACCCATCTTTTACAGGCTGGATATCTTCTATTAAATTTGCAATCATGTTTGTATTTTCTACCACAACTTCATAAGCACGTTTTTCACCTAAATATTTGAACTCTTCAAGCATCTCATTTGTGGTTCTTAGATATAGTGGGGCTTGGTTATCGGCATCTGCAAAGCCTTGGGCTCCCATGAGAACTCGTCGATAAACCTCATCTTCAGGGTCCATAAAATGGACATCACATGTCGCCACTGTTTTACGATTGTTTTCATCTCCAATGGCAAGAATTTTCTTGTTTATCTCCTGCAAGTCTTCATCTGAATTTACACGGCCATTCCTAACCATAAATTCATTGTTTGCAATAGGTTGAATCTCTAAATAGTCATAAAATTTCGCTACGTCGGCTATTTCTTGAGGTTCACGCTTGTCCATTATTTTTGTATAAAGTTCGCCCGCCTCACATGCAGAACCAACAATAATTCCGCCTCTAAGTTTGCTTAAAAGGCTTTTTGGAATCCCCGGTTTACGATAAAAATATTTAATATTCGATGCAGAAATCATCTTATACATATTTTTAAGTCCAATATAATTTTGGGCTAATAATATAATATGATATTTTTTCGATTTCACAAATGGGTTGTCCTTTTCTGGAATCACAACTTGTTTTTCAAGTTCTTCTGCCTCGCCCCATTTTTCCATATACATAAACTTTATAAAAATTTCTGCCGTAGCCGTAGCGTCATCCACCGCACGATGGTGATTTTCAAGGCTAATCCCAAGTCGCTCCGCAACAAGGTTAAGCTTATGCTTTTTCTCATT
>JAVXFE010000017.1:0-14910 GCA_036658075.1 Oscillospiraceae bacterium | reverse complement strand
TAACCAAAATATTTGGTTAGACTTAATCAAGATTAAACGAAAGGATGATGGTATGAATATAAAGAGAATTCGAATTATTGTTATGGCTTTAATATGTGGAATTACGTTAAATATGGTGGCTTTTGGTGCAAATAATAAACCTAGACCTACCCCAACTAAGAGTCCAAACACTCCGGAATGGATTGAAAATTTAGATAAACCTAAAAAAACCGAACCACCAAAACCAAGCGAAACCTCGAATCCAAATGCGACACCAGACCCAAATGCAACACCGACTCCTACCCCAACAATAACCCCAAAACCTACACCAATAGTGAAGAAAAATATTGTGGTTCCGATACTTTTGTATCATCATATAACACGTGAAAAGTTTGATAAAACCAACTCTATATCTTTGATTTCGCCTGAGGACTTTCGAAAGCACATGACGGCGATAAAGGTTCATTATACGCCAATAAGCCTTAGGGATTATTATGAATATGTTGAATGTAAAGATGGTTCTAAGACAATTCCTGAAAATTCTATTGTTGTAACTTTTGATGATGGATATTCAAGTAATTATGAAATTGCCTATCCAATTCTAAAAGAACTTGAAATCCCGGCAACGATATTTGTTGTTACTGATACGGTTGGTGCAAGAGCGGGTGAAGGAAAAGTAAATTATTCTCATTTTACATGGGAAGAAGCTAAAATAATGGAAGATAGTGGGCTTATTGAAATACAGTCGCACACTGACAACCACGTTAAGCTTGCAACTATGAATTATAATAATTTGGTTCTTGAATTAAGACGTTCTAAATATTTAATTGAAAAGAATCTGAATCGTGCATGTGACATGATTGCCTTCCCGTATGGGTCGTATAACGACCAAACTTTGGCTGCCGCTCAAAAAGCGGGGTATAAAGTCAGATTGTTGGTTGGTGATGACACCACCGATACTGATTATGAAGTTAATTTGACGGATGACGGAGTTGGTGCAATTACACGAATAACTGTGTCTGGTTCAATGGGAAATGTGGATGTTTTAGACTTAATTCGGAAAGCGATAAAGCAGACAAAGATTAATTAGGTTTTGCCTTATCTACATAACAAAAAGCACACGTTATAAATGCGTGTGCTTTACATTGTATCTTAGGTGATATTATTATAGAAGGAACTCGAATTAATTCGATAATACATTAATTAATTCTGTGTCGTCATTTTCAATTGCATATTTAATAGTGGAAGCCGTTCCGGTGTTCATTTTTGTTAAATATAAGATGCAATATGAGCTGTTGTCAATCATAAACCGGTTGCGTTTTTGCATACAATCAGGGTTATAAAATTCAGATACATATATAATCCTATTGGCGTTTTCTAATATTTCTTGATATCGTATTTTGTCGACTTTACGCCAGTTTTTGTCTTGCTCAATGCACGGAAGAGCAAGAATAAGCTGTATTTCGGGATTGTCTTTTTGAAACTTTAAGACTGTTTCTGCCGCAATAGTGTCAAAACCAAGCGCACCTCCTGAAATAAATGTCGTTATGCCCTTTTTAATAAGCTTGTTAATGTGTTTTTCAAGATTTTCACTTGCTATTTGACGAGTTTCATTAGAAATAATCCTGTGTCCGGTAAAACAACAAGTTAAACTTTTGTCAATCATATATGTCTCCTTCCGTGCCATTATATAAGTTTATATAAAATATTATATCATAAAATTTGTTATTTGGAAAGTATTTTATAATAAAAGTTTGGAGGTTTGTTATTTGAGAGTATTATTACAAATTGGAATCATCATGACTATATGCGTCATTGGCGATTTTATATCAAATATTATACCTGTTGCGTTTCCGTCTAGCGTAATTAGCATGATTATTTTGTTTTTTTGCTTTTTATTTCGAATATTTAAGATTGAAAATTTTAGAGAAAGTTCGGATTTCTTATTGAAAAATATGGCGTTTTTCTTTATCCCAGCAGGAGCCGGAATCATAACAGTTTTTGAAATTTTAAAATCTTCTGCGTGGCAGATTTTGGTGGTTTGCGTTGTTTCAACTATTTTAACATTTGCCTCAACGGCATATACCGTGAAATTTGTGGTTTGGCTACAGGAAAAGTTAGCGAAAAGAGGTAAAGGACATGCATGATATAATTTATAACTTAACGGCTTTACCATTATTCGGAATAGTTTTGACAATCATGGCGTACGAATTTGGGATTTGGCTAAATCGAAAGTTTACAAGCCCTATAACAACGCCTGTTTTAGTGGCAGATATTTTGGTCGTACTATTTCTCTTAATATTTAGAATCCCATATGAAAATTATGATGCAGGAGGGAGAGTTATTGAATTATTTATAGCTCCTGCCACTGCCGTGCTTGGGATTAAGATTTATGAGCAATTAAAATTATTAAAAGCTAACTGGCTACCTGTTATTGTAGGTTCGGCGGTGGGGTCAGCAGTCTCAATGACAAGCGTCATCTTTATGTGTAAAATGTTTGCATTAGATAAAGTTATAACCATGTCGCTTATTCCAAAATCCGTTACAATGGCAATTGCGGTTCCAATCTCTACATCAAAAGGCGGACTTGAATCTATAACCGCCGCTGCACTTGTTATAACAGGAATAATAGGTGCAGTGCTTGCACCTGTGTTTATAAAAATCTTCAAAGTTGACGATAAAGTTGCCGCTGGTGTGGCAATCGGAACCTCAAGTCACGCTTTGGGAACGGCACGGGCGATTGAAATCGGAGATGTAGAAGGCGCAATGAGTGGTATTGCGATTGGAATAGCTGGACTGATTACGGTTTTATATTCCTTATTTGTATAGCCAAAGGGAAAAATGCTTTAATCTCGAAATGACTGTTTAGTAAATATAACCAAAGATATTACAGATTTGTGACAAAACTAAAGATTTTGTATTAATGGAATGTTATAGATGTGTTACAAATGTGTTACAGCAATGTATCAGAAAAAGTACAAAATATTGTGTTTAGAATTCATAAAGCTACACTATCACGTGGTTTACAAGAATTAAAATACATAAAATGGAAAAATAATATAAATTAAATATAGACAAATTATGAATGCATAATTAACAAATTGTGAAAAAACGCCGTTTTTGCTTGCTTTTTTAATTGGAACGTGTTATACTAGTCAAGAATTAAAAAAACAGAGATGATATATTTTAACCACAGAGAGTTTTTATGAGGTGATTTTTTTATGAAGAAGCACATGATATTAGTAAGTCTAATTTTGCTTATGAGCATGTTTATATTTGCTATTCCTGTTGGAGTTTATGCACGGGAATTTTCAGATGTCCCTATTACGGCTACATATTACAAAGCGGTTGACAAACTTAGTAACATGGGTGTTATTCAAGGCAGAGATAATGGAGTATTTAGTCCGGTTGATATTACTACACGTGCTGAATTTTGTGCATTTGTAGCACGTGCTAACGGATATGATTCTAAGAGTCAAGAAAGTGTTGAAGTTCCTTTTTCCGATGTTAAAGATAATGATTGGTCGAAGGGATACATTTCATATTGTTACGATAACGGATATGTTAATGGAATGCTTGATGGTACTTTTCAACCTAACGAAGCTGTTACATATGAGCAAGCTGTCAAAATGGTAGTATGTTCGTCAGGGGTTGGAAATGAAAGCTTGTCTAAGGTTGGACCAAATTGGTATTCGGGTTATATTAGCGTTGCCGACAAAAACGACCTTTTAGAAGATGCGACTGTTGTTGTGGCAGAACCTGCTACACGTGCATTTGTTGCACAAGTTGTATATAATTCCATTAAAAGTGATAGTTCTACTGATGGAAATCATGATGATGAAAGTATAATAGGCGTAGCACCTGTTACTACACCTAAACCTAAGCCAACTCCAGCTCCAACGGTTGCACCTACACCGGAACCAACAACTGCACCGACACCAGTTCCAACAGTTGCACCTACACCGGTTCCAACGCCAGTACCTACACCGGAACCTACAGTTGCACCGACACCAGAGCCTACTCCAGTACCGACACCGATTCCAACGGTTGCACCTATTCCGGAACCAGCACCACCGACTTCTGGTGGCGGAAACGGAAGATTGGTTGTTATTGACCCAGGGCATAATTATAGCACGGTAGATACAGGAGCGGTCGGAAACGGCTTGCGTGAGCAAGACATTTCGTTTCAGATTGCAGAAAGAGTAAAATATTTCTTAAACCAAAACGGTTTTAGAGTTATTATGACACGTAATGCATTGACTGATAATGTAGATACAAATTCCACGGGTGATAGCCTTAGAAAGCGTGTGGCGATTGCCAATGATGCAAATGCAGACTTCTTTGTTTCGATTCACTGTAATGCAGGCGGAGGAACGGGAACTGAAACATATTATTATACAAATTCACAGACCGGACTTAACGCAGCACAGCGTATGCAAAGACGCTTGATTGAAGGCGTTGGACTTACCGATAGAGGTGTTAAATCGGCGGGGTTTGCGGTTATAAAGAATACTAATATGACGGCATTGTTAGTTGAAACGGCATTTATCGATGCGGCAGCGGATGCGGCTGTTCTTGGAAGTGATGCAGGACAGGAAGCTTTTGCTATTGCTATTGCTAAAGGAATATGCGATAATTTTGGAGTTGAATTCAAGTAATTATTAAAACTAGGGCATACGAAATTTTGTATGCCCTTTTACTTGTCTTTTTAGGAATTTTAAAAAATGACATTAAAATATAACGAGAAAGCAAAATAAGTCAAAAGGAGATACGATTATGCAAAAACCTGAACTCTTAGCACCGGCGGGCAATTTGGAAAAGTTAAAAAAGGCATTTATATATGGTGCGGATGCAGTTTATATAGGGGGTGAAGAATTTTCACTGCGTGTTGCGGCTGATAACTTTAGCCTTAATGATATAAAAGAAGGACTTGAATTCGCACATAACCGTGGCGGAAAAGTATATTTGACCGCTAATGTTATACCACATAATTCAGATATTGATGAATATCGTGAATATTTAGAAGCTGTTAAGGATTTGGGGTTTGATGCTGTTATTATATCAGACCTGGGAATGTTTGCAGTGACCCAAGAGGTTGCACCAAATTTAGATATACATATTAGTACACAAGCAAATAATGTAAATTTCAAGAGTGCCGAGATGTGGTATAAGCTTGGAGCAAAACGTGTAATATTAGCACGTGAAATGTCATTTAAGGAAATTGGCGAAATTCGCAAACGTACAGAACCGCAATTGGAACTTGAAGCTTTTGTACATGGAGCAATGTGCATTTCATATTCGGGAAGATGTTTACTTAGCAATTATATGACACATCGTGATAGTAATAGTGGATGTTGCGCTCATCCTTGCAGGTGGAAATACTTCTTAATGGAAGAAAATCGACCAGGTGAATATATGCCGGTTTATGAAAACGAACGTGGAACTTTTATTTATAATTCAAAGGATTTATGCATGATTGAGCATATTGATACTTTAATTAAATCTGGTCTCACCAGTTTTAAAATTGAAGGACGTGTGAAATCTGAATTTTATGTTGCAACCGTTGTAAAAGCCTATAGGCAAGCGATAGACTGTTATTTTAGCGACCCCAAAAATTATAAATTTGATCCAAAGTGCCTGGCGGAACTTAAAAAAGTTAGTCACCGTGATTATACAACGGGGTTTTATTTTGATAAACCAACCGGTGATGAACAGCATTACTCAAGCAGTTCGTATATTCGGGAATATGACATGTTAGGAATTGTTACCGACTTTGACGAAAAAACTAATATGGCAACGCTAATTCAGAAAAATAGATTTTTTAAAGGTGGAGAGGTTGAGTTTTTACGACCTTATGGAGACTTTCTAACTCAAAAAATCGAATATATGACAGATGAAGATGGTGTGGAGCTTGACGTTGCCAATAAGCCTCAAACAATAGTAAAAATTAAGATGAATACCCCGGTGGAAGTAGACACATTTATGCGACAGGAAAGAAAATAAAGCTTAGGAATATTTTTTATGACAAGAAATTGAATGACTTATATTCTTGACTTTTTACTTGATAAGTGTTACAATAGTCAATGAGGTATTAAAAATACTGATAAATTTAAAAATAATAAAATTATATTTTTTGGAGGAAAAAAAGTTATGAAGAATTTTAAGAAAGTACTATGTTTAGCTCTTTCTATTATCATGATTCTGTCATGTGGAGCTGTTTTTGCTACATCTTTTAGTGATGTTCCGGCAGCGGCAAAATATACAGATGCAGTATCTGCATTGAATCAACTTGGTATTTTAAAGGGTTATGAAGATGGCACATTTAAACCAGAAAAAACAGTTACACGTGCTGAATTTACAGCGATGCTTATGAGAACAATGGGTCTTGGAAATGTAGGACCTACTACTGCGGTTGCTGCTGCTCTTCCTTTTGAGGATGTAACAGATGAGAACACGGACATTTCATGGGCTATACCTAATATTTCTACAGCTTTTGGCATGCAAATAGTTAATGGCTTTGATGAGACTACATTTAAACCTAGCGATAACGTTGCTTTTGAAGAAGCTTTCAAAATGATTGTTTGTGCTTTGGGATATAAAAATGTATCTGTTGATGCTGATCCTTGGTATTCTAACTACATGGCGATTGCGAACAAAACCGGTATCATTAGAGATGCTAGTGCTTTAGGTGGCGTTGGACAACCTGCTACACGTGCATGTATTGCACAAATGCTTTATGATTCTTTAGAAGTTGGCGTTATAGAAAATGATAAGCTTACTGAAAAAACATTCCTTACTGATTTCTTGCACTATGTTAAGAATACAGGTTACATTGCTGCAAATGATGTAACAAGTCTTGCATCTCCTGATGTAAATCTAAAGGAAAATCAAATCCAAATTCGTGCAAAAGAACCTGATACAAATGTATATTCAATTCATACTTATTCTACAGCAGATGCGGCTATGTTTAAAGACAAGCTAGGACATCAAGTTGAATTCTTCTATGCTAATAATAATGAAGATATTCGTACTTTATTCAGTTGTGAATTTAAAGGAAATGCATCTATAGAAATTACTTCAAAATCTATCGATACAGATGAAACTACGGATAGTCAAATTAAATATTTTAAAGAGAATGCTAAGAAAAACACTACTGCTCCTTTAGCAAATGATAATATCGTTATTTATAATGGTAAACTCGCTGGTTCAAATGAGTCTAATAGTTCATTTGATACATCGATGATTCCGGAAGTTGGAACAATTAGCTTACTTGATGCTAACACTGATGGACAATATGACATTATTAATATATATTCATATGATGTTTATTATGTATCAAGCAGATCAACAGCTGATTTTTCAATCGTTGATAGCAAAACAAAGGGCCCAACTGAACAAAAGAGCGTAATTCTTGACGTTGATGATTCAGCAACTAACTTAACAATAGTGAATCAAGAAGGCAAAGTTATTCCTTTCAGTTCAATCGCTGTTGGAAACGTTGTATGTCTTGCAAGTAGCAAAGATAATGGCGGTCAATTATTACAAAAGGCTGTTGTTGTAACTGCTACAAAAGACGGAGCAATTACTGCTAGAGCGACAGGCGAATCTGTTTCTTTCGGTGATAAAAAGTTCAACTTCTCACCTGCATCATCATGGATGAAGTATGGCGACGGTCAAGGTTTACAAGATGAACCTAAGGTTGGAGACAGCGGTAAGTACGTTCTTGATATTTTAGGTGACATTGTAGCATATGAACAATCACAGGTTACTGAAAATCAATTTTATGGATATGTAATGGCATATAACAGACCTACTAATGAAGATGATTTCCAGGTTGAAATATTGCCACAAAATAGTACTTCAAAAGCATCACAGTACTATATTTACAGAGGAACCAAAATCGACGGCGTTGTTTGTTCTGATCCTGCACAGGTTGTTGAAGCTTTAGAAGACGCTGCTAAAAAGACAAACAGTGACCTTTCTGATAAGAGTGGTATTGTATCTCAACTTGTAAAATATACAACAAAAGAATATAAAGGCAAAACTTGTATTGGAGAAATTCTTACAGCTACAGGCGTTGCTGGTGGAGCTAATGTTGAAAATAGCGTTTTGAATTACAACAAAAACGTTAGTGCTGCTACACCAATGAAATATACAAACAATAAGCTTTCTGCAAATGGCATCGAAGTTGGTCTTGGCTCAGATACTATTGTATTCTCAGTGCCTACAGACAGAAGTGATAGAAAAGATTATAAGAAAGCTTCAGTAAGTTCAAGCTTTAGAAATGATAAGAGCTATAAAGTTGAAGTATTCGATATGTCTACATCAAAGAATGCAAAAGTTGTTGTTCTTTATGGTTCATCTGCTGCTACAGCAGTAGATTCAGCTTCTCCGATTTACGTTGTTAGTGAGAAGGGTGAAAAAAATAATACTGTTGAAGACGAAATTATGACGTTTATCAAGGGTACTAAGTTTGCACCTAGAAGTTCGGCTGCTACATTTGAAGATTGGGTATCACCTGAATCTAGAAGTGCCGCTAGAAACATAGAAGCTGGTTCTATTTTCAGAGCTGGATTAGATGATTCTGGATTTACAAAGGTTTCAGAAAACCATATATTATTCCCGGCAGCAGCAGGATATCTTAAATCTGAAGATTACAAAGATACTGCAGCTACATGGGATGAGGCTGAATTTACAGCTATCTACGGAAGTGTTTATACCTCTAATGTTGAAGATAACGTTGTTTTAGTACCTACTGTTCTTCAAAAGGGTGAAACCACTACCAATGATGCAAAATATAAACAGCACGTTATTCCAGTTTCAAATATCGCAAGCAATGCTAAAGTTTTGAGATACGATATTCAAAATAATACAACAACTATTACTGACAAGACAGAGGACTATAAAAATGTAATTGGTTCTTTAACACAATATACAAATGGTGAAACAACACCATCTGAAGTATTTGTTTATATGTCTGAAGGTAAAGTAAGATTATTTGTACAAATTGTTAGAAAGTAATTTAATATCTTTAAATATTGCTATACCCTCCCATAAAATAGGAGGGTATAGCTTTGTCTTTTTATATAGGGAATTCTATAACAAATTTGATTAATATTAAAAAAGTGTGAGGTTTTAGGTTATAAATATAGTAAAACTAGCATAACTATGGTTAATTTGCATAAGAAACAGCGGATAAAAAAGATTGTTATTTTCATAACTATGCTTGACAGGCTATGGATAGTTGAGTATAATTTATATTGGCTGTAATTTAGCCAATGAATGAATTTTAGATATATGAAAGGGAATATGGAGATATGTTAAAAACATTTAGAGGTGGCGTTCATCCAAATGATATGAAGGCACCTACCCAAGATAAAAAAATTATAAATCTTCCAGCACCACCAGAGCTAGTCTTCCCGCTAGGGCAACATATCGGCGCACCGTGTACACCGTGCGTTTCGGTTGGTGATGCTGTATGTATGGGACAAAAGATTGGTGAATCTGCTGGGTTTGTATCGGCGTGCATACATTCGTCTGTTTCTGGAAGCGTTAAAGCTATTGAAAAACGAATGCACCCAAATGGCTATTTTGTGCAATCTGTTGTTATTGAAAATGATGGACTTGACACGATGGATGCCAGCGTAAAAAAACCGGATAAAAGCTATAAAAATATGACCAAAAATGAAATTACAGAGATTATTAAAAATGCGGGTATTGTTGGAATGGGTGGAGCTACCTTTCCGACTCATGTTAAACTATCGCCACCGGCTGAAGCTAAAATTGATTATATAATAGTAAACGGTGCGGAATGTGAACCATATCTTACCTCTGATTATCGTGCAATGCTTGAAACAACCGACAATGTTATTGGAGGACTTCAAATACTTTTACATATGTTTGGATTAAAAATTGGATATATTGGGATTGAGGATAATAAGCCTGAAGCTATTTCTGTTATGAAACAGGCGGCAAGCCTCGTAAAGGATGTTGAAATTGTTATAGTTCCACTTAAAACCAAGTATCCACAAGGTGGAGAAAAGCAACTTATAAATGTTGTAACAGGTCGAAAATTAGCACCAGGACAACTCCCGTATCAGGTAGGAACTATTGTTCATAATATCGACACCTGTGCATCAATTTATAGGGCCGTGACTTTAGGAAGACCACTTATGCACAGAATAGTTACAATTGGCGGTGATTGTATTTCGACTCCGTCAAATCTGCGTATCCGTATAGGCACGCCGTTTCGTGCGTTGTTTGATGGCGTTGGCGGATTTATCGAATCACCTGAAAAAGTTATTATGGGCGGGCCAATGATGGGAATGGCACTTCCTAACATTGATGTACCCACAATAAAAGGTACCTCTGGGGCTTTAGCATTTTCAGCAAACCTCTCAAAACAGTTAGAAGAAACAGCATGTTTGCGTTGTGGAAAATGCGTTTATGTGTGTCCGATGGGACTTTTACCAAATGTTTTAGACTCTGCTGCACGAGAACGAGATTTTGAAAAACTTGAAAAATTTAACATCAGTGATTGCATGGAATGTGGAAGTTGTGCATTTGTGTGTCCCTCAAAACGACGTCAGGTTCAACAGATAAAGGTCGCAAAAGATATGTTAAAAAACAGGCAGATTAAAGCAAAATAGATAAAGATTTTGTTTGCAGAAGGGATGGAGAAAATGGAAAATAGCATTTTAACGGTTTCGCATTCACCGCATATTACGGGGAATAATGATGTTCAAAAGACAATGCTTGATGTAATTATCGCTTTAATTCCAGCTTTGATTGCGGGGGTGTGGTTTCAAGGCGCACGGGCGGCGGTTGTTACGATTTTATGTGTTTTATCCTGTGTTGTATTTGAATATGCCTGGGAACGTTTATTAAAACGAAAAGATACGATTTCGGATTTGAGTGCAGTGGTAACGGGTATGTTACTTGCGTTTAATTTGCCTGTTACAATTCCACTTTGGATGGCAGTAATAGGATCGTTTTTTGCCATAATTATAGTAAAACAATTTTTTGGCGGAATCGGACATAATTTTATGAACCCTGCTTTGGCAGGACGTGCATTTTTAATGGCTTCATGGGCTTTGGCAATGACAACATGGGTTGCACCAAATACGGCTATTCCAATATTTGGCTCAGTAGATGTTATATCAAGTGCAACACCTCTTGCTGCATATGCTGATGGCCTTGAAAATCTTCCGTCATACATGGACTTGTTTATGGGTAATATTGGAGGATGTATTGGTGAAACATCAGTTCTTGCAATATTAATTGGTGCCATATATTTAATATGTCGAAAAGTTATAAATCCTTCAATCCCACTATTTTACATAGCTACAGTAGCAGTCGGAACATGGATTTTTGGCGGCAAAAATGGGCTATTTAGCGGAGATTGGCTATATCAGATTATGGCAGGCGGCTTAATGCTTGGTGCGTTTTTTATGGCGACAGATTATACAACGACTCCATATACACCGGTGGGACAAGTTATTTTTGGCATCGGCTGTGGCGTTATTACTGTGCTGATACGAATATGGGGCGGTTATCCTGAAGGTGTATCGTATTCCATTTTGCTTATGAATATTGTTACACCACTCATTGATAAATTAACTACACCAAAACGATATGGTGTGAAAAAGCGTCGAAGGGGGGCTGTTGCATAATGAAAGATACTGCGATTCTTACATTAAAATTGTTTGTGATTACAGCAATCGTGGCGACTCTTTTGGGTGCTGTAAATATGATTACTAAACCAATTATTGCGAGCAATGCTGAAAAAACCTTTAACGAGGCTATGAAAGAAGTTTTACCGAATGCAAAAGCGGAATTTAAAGAATTCAACATTAATGATTTAGAATTACCAAGCGATGGCGTTAAAGTTTTGTCGGTATATACAGATAACGTTGAAGGGTTTGTAGTTAGCGTTAAATGTACTGAAGGATATGGCGGAGATGTTGAAGTTATGGTTGGCGTTACTGAAGACCTGAAAGTAAGTAAAGTTAAGATTATGTCAATGTCTGAAACCCCAGGACTTGGTGCAAAAGCACAGGAACCTGAATTTATTGATCAATTTGCGAATTTAAATGGTGAAATTATGGTTGATAAAAATGGGTCAGCGGCAAATGCAGAATCTAAAGTTGAAGCTATTTCGGGTGCAACTATTACTTCAAAAGCGGTTACTAAAGCTGTAAATGCGGCCTTAGAAGTTACAGAAGCCATAAAGACGAAATGGGGGAATAAATAATGAAGAAATCAGCTATGAAAACATTTTTAAATGGTATATTTGGTGAAAATCCGACATTTGTTTTATTCCTTGGTATGTGTCCTACACTTGCAGTAACTACAGGGGTTGTAAATGCTATTGGTATGGGGCTTTCAACAATGGTTGTTCTTATATGTTCAAATATTGTTATATCAATGCTTAGAAATTTTATCCCTGACAAGATTCGAATTGCGGGCTATGTTGTAATAATTGCGGGATTTGTAACGATAATTCAAATGCTACTTAATGCATATGTTCCGGCACTTGCAAGTTCTCTTGGAATTTACATTCCTTTAATAGTCGTAAACTGTATTATTTTAGGACGTGCTGAAGCTTTTGCGAATAAAAACGGAGTGTTTCAATCTGCTGTGGATGGCTTAGGAATGGGACTTGGATTCACATTATCCTTGACTTTAATAGGGTCAGTGCGTGAAATTTTAGGAGCAGGAACATTTGCGGGAATTTCACTTTTTGGTAGCGGTTTTAGCCCTGCATCAATCATGATTTTGCCACCTGGGGCATTTTTGACACTTGGATGTTTGCTTGCCATAATAAATCTTATCGTAATGCGTAGAAAAAAGGCAAAGGAGGGCGTAAATAATGATTAGTGAATTATTGATTATAAGCATTGGTGCAATACTTATTAACAATTTTGTGCTTGTTCAATTCCTCGGAATTTGCCCGTTTTTAGGCGTTTCTAAAAAGGTTGAAACGGCTGTAGGTATGGGATTTGCGGTTGTTTTTGTAATGCTTTGTGCATCGGCGATTACATGGTGCGTACAAACTTATTTGCTTGTACCTCTTAAAATTGAATATATGCAAACAATTGCGTTTATTTTGGTTATTGCCGTTTTGGTACAGTTTGTTGAAATGTTTTTGCAAAAATCAGTACCGTCTTTGTATAACTCGCTCGGCGTATATTTACCGCTTATTACCACAAATTGTGCAGTTTTGGGTGTTGCAATTCAAAACATAAGCAAATTTGGCGGAACAGATATGAGCTTTTTAAAATCTATTACGTATGGAACGTCAGCGGCAATTGGCTTTTTACTTGCAATTGTACTCTTTGCGGGAGTTAGAGAGCGTTTGGAGAGTTCCGATATTCCTGAATTTTTAAAAGGAATGCCTATCACACTTATAACCGCCGCTTTACTTTCTATTGCATTTTTGGGATTTAGCGGACTTACATTTTAAGGAGGGGAAAACATATGAATGAAATTTTAATTCCAATCCTTGTTATTGGTGGAATGGGACTTGTATTTGGGGTTTTACTCGGTATAGCGGCAAAAGTTTTTGCCGTAAAGGTAGATGAACGTGTGCCAAAAATATTGGAGGCGCTACCCGGTGCAAATTGTGGCGGATGTGGATTTGCGGGATGCAGTGCATATGCAAACGCCGTTGTAAAAGGTGAAGTAAAGACGAATATGTGTCCTGTTGGCGGTGAAACTACAGCCAACGCTATTTCAGAAATTATGGGCGTTGAAAATGTTAAGAAGGAAAAGCTTGTGGCACGTGTTTTGTGTAATGGCGACCCGACTCGGGCTTTACAAAAGTACGTTTTTGATGGTCCACGTGATTGTCATAGTGCAAATAGATTAGGTGGCGGCGAGAAAATGTGTGCATTTGGCTGTCTTGGATTTGGCTCATGTGTAAGCGTTTGTAAATTTGATGCTATATCTGTTTTCAATGGAGTTGCGGTTGTCGATATAGAAAAATGTGTTGCGTGTGGTGCTTGTGCGGCAGAATGCCCAAAGAAAATAATAAAAATTTTACCGCTTAAAAGCAAATATACCATCACGTGTAAATCTTTGGAAAAAGGTAAAGTGACACGACATGATTGCAGTGTCGGATGTATTGGATGTGGTATTTGTGTTAAGAATTGTCCTAAAGACGCAATCACTCTTACCGATAATTTGGCGGCGATTGACCCAAATAAGTGTGTGAATTGCGGAATATGTGCATCTAAATGCCCACAAAATGCGATTAATAAAATTGAAAAATAAAACGCAGTTTGAAAGGAGCATTCCTATGAATAAGGGAAAAATTTTATCGCTGATTGTCGTTATTTGCATGGTTTTCAGCTTGACCGCCTGCAAAGATAGTGAAAAGCTTTCAAATACGCCAACCGATGTGACGGAACGTTTTTTCTCAGCTTTCGAATCATCTGACTATGCAACTATGAAAACTTACTGTACAGAAAATTGCATAGAATACTATTTTCATGATGGAGACGTGAATGGTATGGTCTGGGCTAAACTGACCGAGAGCGGCGAAGAAAAAATAGTAGACGATCATATGATCAACCTTTTTGTAACGGTGGAAATGGAAACGGCAAAAACTTCAGCGCTATATCCAGAGACAGAAACATCTTTCTACGTTGAACTCATACAGAACGATACTGGTTCGTGGCTGATCAATGGATTTCCTACGGGCTAATAACTTCTGTTTGTGTCGGAGAGTATGAACAACACCTCTCGAAAACGGCATATAATGAACTTAAAGATAGTGTTAGTAAAAACATCAAAGGACTAATACAGTATTCAAGGAAAAAGGGTGTACACATTGTTCCAGCGAATCCAGAAGGGAGGTACAGATAATGCGAATTGAAGAATTCTTAGATATAATGGATGGTTACTACAACAAAAATATCAGAATAATAT
>JAVXFE010000016.1:2479-14929 GCA_036658075.1 Oscillospiraceae bacterium | reverse complement strand
GGAATAATGCTTATTAGTATTGCTTTACCGTATTTTATTCTAATTCTTTCCCTTACTCAAGGACCTGTTGCACAGCGTATTTTTAATTTTTGGCTGTGGATAAATATTTATTTGGCGATTTCAACAATTAATTCTGTATACAAATATTTTGTACCTGGACATTATTTCTTAGATATTTTTGTGGTTATTATTCTCTACGGCGGTTATTATTTTTTATACGATCATTTTTTAAAAGAAAAACACCACAAAATGATGCGTGAGCTAAAGATAAACTGGTGGATTGTTTCGATTATACCGGTATTATTTACTTTTGTATTTCGTGTCGTTTATATGAAGTTTGGACCGCTTTCACAAAATCCACAAAACTTTCCTAAAGCGATTATACTCAACCTACTGATGATTTCTGTTTATGCACTGGTGTTTTACACGTTTTATGTGGCGTCAGAAACCGCCGCAAAAAAACAAGCAGCCATGGATTTAGAAATGCAACTTGAATTGCACAGACGTCATTATGAGGAAATGATGAATACGAAACAAGCGGAAATGATTTTCCGTCACGATGCTAGACATCGTGATATGTTGCTGCTCTCTCTTGCTGAAAATAAGGAGATTGAAAAAATAAAAAGACTGCTTCAAAAGGATATTTCGGCAATCGGAGAAATGACGGAAAAGGTTTATACTGAAAATATGATGATAAACGCAGTATTAACAGAATACATACATAATGCAGAAAAAAAGGGGCTACAAGTTAAGCATGATATTAAGCTAATGAAAGTGACCCAAGAAGATGAAACAGAGTTATGCGTCATGCTATCAAATCTGCTTGAAAACGCTGTTCGTGGCGGAAACACCTTTCTTGAAATTATAATAAAACAGGTGAAAAATCAGCTATGTATCAATATTAAAAACGATTATACTCAAAAGACGATGCGTGATGAGAATGGAGATTATATTTCCACCAAAGCAAGCGGCGGCGGTTATGGATTGAAAAGTTCAAGAGCGATGCTTGAAAAGAATGGTGGCTTTTTGCAAATTGAAAATGATGGAAAGGTTTTTAACGTTTTTGCCTCTATGAAAAATTAAACTTAAAAAGTTTTACCAACACATATCCAAATTTATTCCTATTTTAAAAAGGAGTGAGTTTGGATATTTTTATGCAGGAATAAAAGTGTAGGAGTGGTGTAGGAATAATGCATGAGTTACACACATTAAGCTACTTAACCACTCCTATACACTGTTATAAACCCTATATATTAGGGTGTTTTAAGATTTTCTAAATTATCCAGCTTGCTCTATTGCAACAGCAACGGCAACGGTTGCACCTACCATAGGGTTATTACCCATGCCGAGGAATCCCATCATTTCAACATGAGCCGGAACGGAAGAAGAACCAGCGAATTGTGCATCAGAGTGCATTCTTCCCATAGTGTCAGTCATACCGTAAGATGCAGGACCTGCCGCCATGTTATCCGGGTGAAGAGTACGACCTGTACCACCACCAGAGGCAACAGAGAAATATTTTCTACCCTTTTCGATACATTCTTTTTTATATGTGCCGGCAACAGGGTGTTGAAAACGTGTAGGATTTGTTGAATTCCCTGTAATAGAAACGTCAACGCCTTCCATAGTCATGATAGCAACGCCTTCACGGACGTCATTTGAACCATAACAACGAACCTTTGCACGTTCACCATTCGAATATGCTTTTTCTTCAACAACTTTAACTTCGCTGGTTGCGAAATCAAACTCAGTTTTAACGTATGTGAAACCGTTAATTCTGGAAATAACCTGAGCCGCATCTTTGCCAAGACCGTTTAAGATAACACGTAAAGGCTCATCTCTAACAATGTTTGCTGATCTAGCGATACCAATAGCACCTTCTGCCGCAGCAAAAGATTCATGACCTGCTAAGAATGCGAAACACTTTGTCTCTTCACGAAGTAGCATTGCACCAAGGTTTCCGTGACCTAATCCAACCTTTCGGTCGTCCGCAACAGAACCCGGAATACAAAAAGCTTGAAGACCGATTCCGATAGCTTCAGCAGCTTCTGCTGCCTTTGTGCAACCCTTTTTGATTGCGATAGCAGCGCCAACAACATAAGCCCAGCACGCATTTTCAAAACATATAGGTTGAATTTCTTTTGTAAGAGTATATGGGTCAATCCCCTTGTCTTTACAAATTTTTTCAGCTTCTTCTATTGAAGAAATACCGTATTCGTTCAATACACCGTTAATTTTATCAATTCTTCTTTCATAACTTTCAAATAAAGCCATAACCGTATTCCTCCTTCCTATTCGTGTCTAGGGTCAATAACTTTTGCCGCTTCATCGAAACGACCGTATTTACCCATAGATTCTTTAAGTGCGACATTTGCGTCGGTTCCCTTTTTCACGGCGTCCATCATTTTGCCGAGGTTTAAGAACTCATATCCAATAACTTCATCTTCATCACTGAGTGCGACATTAGTAATATAGCCCTCTGCCATTTCAAGATATCTAACGCCTTTTGCTTTTGTTCCGTATAAAGTACCAACTTGACTTCTAAGACCTTTTCCTAAATCTTCAAGTCCGGCACCGATAGGTAGTCCGCCTTCAGAAAAAGCAGATTGGCTACGTCCGTAAACGATTTGAAGGAAAAGCTCACGCATAGCCGTGTTAATAGCATCACAAACAAGGTCGGTGTTTAAAGCTTCTAATATAGTTTTCCCAGGAAGAATTTCAGCTGCCATAGCTGCTGAGTGAGTCATACCACTACAGCCCAAGGTTTCAACCAAAGCCTCCTCGATAATTCCGTTTTTGATGTTAAGTGAAAGCTTGCATGTACCTTGTTGAGGTGCACACCAGCCAATACCATGTGTAAAGCCGGAAATATCTTTAATTTCCTTTGCTTGTGTCCACTGTCCTTCTTGTGGAATCGGAGCAGCACCATGGTTAACGCCCTTTGCAATAGGACACATTCTTTCAATCTCTGCTGTGTAAATCATGTTTAATTTCTCCTTTCATATATATAGATTTATCGTTTTTAAGTTCATGGACAATCCAAAGTCCTCATACATTATAGCAATTAATAAGGAAATATGCAAGTGTTTGTTGAAATTTTTTTAGTTTTATTTTATTCTGTAATTTGAAATAACAAACGCAATCTCAAGGTTTGATTTAATTGCCAAACATTAACATTTAAAGTTTTATTTCTTAGACATTTTTTTGTATTGTCCGGGTGTGATACCTGTGGATTTTTTAAATACTCGAATAAATGAGCTTGTGTCAAGAAATCCACATTTGTTAGATACATCAACAACTTTAAAAGCATCGTTTTGTAAAAATCTTTTTGCCGCATCTACACGGGTATTTGTAATAAAATCACGCAAAACTTCACCGGTTTGTATGCTGAAAATTCTTGATAGGTAATTAGGGGAGAGGTTAAATATTTCTCCTAAAAAACCAACATTTAAATTTTCGTTCGAATAATTTTCCAGTATATATGTTCTTATATTATTAACAGTATTAACATTTTGGTCTTCCGGCTCGTCTACAATTAATTCACATATTTCGTCAATTAAAGTGTAAAGACTAACTTTAAGATCAATATGGTCCTTGATTTCGAATATTTTATCAATTTTTAATTCTTTAAGCTTAGACTTGTCCGGCAAGGCTTTGAGGCATGCGCCGATTAGTTCGGTACGGATTAATGTAAACATATTCTGAAAGTCAACTAAAGGAGTTTCAAAAATCTTTAAAGAATCTTCTATTATTTCTTTCGCCTTTTGATTATCTTTATTTTTTAATGAATAGAGAAGTTTTTCTTCTACATCAATATTATAGTTATAATCCTTGCCGTACCAATTGATATCTTTGTAAAACACGATATCTTCACCTTTGATATTATTGAAGCAAATATCTTGTACATGTTTATACTGAACTCTAAGATCGTTTATATCCGTAAAGATATTGCCGAAATACGCCGAATAATAAATCGAAAGATTATCCAATGTGAGGTTAACACTTTTGGAGAAAATTTCTTTAATTTTTTTATAAATCTCATCATCAGGGACATCAGGGAGAGCAATTAGACAGAATATTTCATTTTTCCCAATGTTTACAGTGTTTATTTCACCTCTATTTTCAGCAACTTCGTTTAAAATATTGATTATGGCATATTGAATTAACTCATCTTCGTTTTGATAATCCATGTCATAAAAAGTGTCCTTAACTTCATCAATAGTAATAATACAAATGATATATTTAGGAAAATCGTATTTCCAAGTACTGGATTTAAGAATTTCAGCAAGGGGGAGTTTTGTTGTATTATTTAAATATCCCACAATTTTGCGTCTGAAAACTTCCATGTCTTTTTCGTTAACTATGCGTTCAAGCTTACTATATTTATTACTCAAAACAGACTTAATGTATTTGTATTCATCAAGGTTTTTATCAATGTTTCCTTTGTTATTAATATGTTCAGAATCTATAATCATGTCCATGATTTCTGTTATCGGCAAATAAAACTTCTTCGAAAAATACATCATGAAGAAGAGTGCAAATAGTATGATAGAAACAAATATAACCGAGCTATACCAAATCCAGTAACCAACGCCAAACCAAAGCTTACTTTCGGGTAGCATGTACATATATTTTAAATGGTCAGAATCATTATGTATGGTGCTTGTGATAAATTTTGTGCCATTAAAAGTAAAACTGCTATTGCCTGAGGTTATTTCGGTTTTGTTATTTTGAAGCTCCATAGCTTCTTTTTCATATTTAGTGGCGTATATGGGTTCGTTATTTTTATTAAACATAACCCAACCGCCATCTGAACGGATGTTGTCATTTTTTAGGGTGTCCTGTATAATTTTATCTTCAATTTCGGCAATTACTGTAAAAGAAGGCATTGAATCATATCCATGTGTGTAGAAAGTTTGTACATAAACAAAATTGCCGTTTTGGGAAGGTAAAATTTCACGTGCATGCTTGCGATCGTAAAAATCTTTCCATGCCTCGGCATTGTTATCCATTCCTTTTAAAAGATAATCCTGGTAATGATTATTGATATTACCCGCTGTATAGGTTAGAACAATCGTTTCAGTCCTATTGAAGTATATTGAAAATTTTGCAGTAGATGCATAAATGCTATTATATTCATTTAAAGTGTTTATAACAGAATGCAAGTTCCATGCATTCTGAGCGTTTTGTGGTTGAGCCTGAACATAACGAGTGACAGACTCATTCTGACTGATTGAAATAGCTAAACTTTCCACGTGGTCAAGTGTGGTTTCAAAGACGTTGTGGATTGTGGTGGTTGCCAAGGTGTTAGCCTTTATTATTTCACGTTTAATAACGTATTGGGCTTGAACAAAAATGATTATTAAGGCAATTATAAAAACAAGTGCAAATATTAAATAAGAACGCATCCAATAATAATATGATTTGCCACGGTTTTTCTTAAAAGTCATCGCCACACCTCCCAAAACTTTCTATTGAGAGTATTATAACAAATAAATACAATTTGTACAAGCTTTTTGTGCAACTTTCTTAAATTTAGAATATATGCGAAGAAATGCACACAAAGTGCTAAATATAAACAGTTAAAAATATTGATAGTTAGTGTATTGTAAATGAATAATTAGTTTTGTCAATTGAAATGGTGTTTAAAACATGCTATCATATTTTGTATAAGATGACCAAATATTTTTAATACAAAAAAGTTAGACAAAGGGAGAAAAATCATGAAGATATTTAACTTTAATGACAACTGGAGATTCTTCCGTGGAGAGATGGAAGACTTTAAAAATCCTAATTTAGATTGCAGTGATTTTGAACTTGTTCATTTACCACATACCGTGCGAGAAGAGATTGCTGATTGTTCGGGTGGAAAAAATTATCAGGGCATATGCTGGTATCGAAAAGAATTTTATGTTCCGTGTGAATATGAAGGAGATAAAATTTTTATCGAGTTTGGCGGAGCGAAAATCAAGACGGACGTCTATATAAACGGTGAGATGGTATACACAAATTTGGGAGGCTATTTACCGTTTATTATTGACATGACGGACTACATAAATTTTAATGAAAAAAACGTAATAACGGCTTGTGTTGATAATTCGGATTTTGAAGACGTTCCACCTGGAAAGCTACAAAGCGAGCTTGATTCCTGCTATTTTGGCGGACTTTATAGAAACGTAGAAGTTCATATACAAAATAAAGTGCATATTACAAATCCTGTATATGAGAACATTGCGGCTGGTGGCGGAATATTTGTTACATACTCAAATGTCTCGAAAAAAAGTGCTGATATATCAATAAAAACGCATGTCAGAAACGAAAACGAAACAAAAATCAGCTGTAATATAAAAAGTGAACTTATCAGCAGTGTCGGTGAAGTTGTTAGCGAGGTGATGTCGGACGCCATTTATATAGAAGAAACACATACTTTTTTAACAAATATGAAAATAGAAAATCCAAAACTTTGGGACACAAAATCTCCATATCTTTATACACTACATACAGTTGTATATAAAGACGAGGAAATTGTTGATGAATCTAATATTAAAATTGGAATACGCAGCATAAAATTTTGTGGCGATGGATTTTTCTTAAATGGGGAACATTTGAAATTAAATGGTGCAAATAAGCATCAAGAATACGTTTATATTGGTGATGCCGTCCCCGATTCACTTCAATATAAAGAGGTTTTAAAGCTTAAAGAGGCAGGATTTAACATTTTAAGATTAGGACATTATCCAATGTCAACATCGTTTTTAAATGCGTGTGATGAGCTTGGTATGATGTGCGTTGAACCAACTCCGGGTTGGCAATGGTATATAGACAGCGATGAGTTTAAAGAGCGGTCATATATGATGACTCGCCAAATGATTAGGCGTGACAGAAATCATCCTTGTATTGTTATGTGGGAGCCTATATTAAACGAAACGAATTATACAGAAAAATTTGCAAAAACCGCATACGCCATTACACATGAAGAGTATCCAACAGACCAATGCTATGCTGCATGTGATAGTTTTAAAATATGTTCAGATATATACGATGTTAATTATGGCAATAAAAATAATTGTGTGCCGAAAGATAAGGCGATTTTTATACGTGAATATGGCGATAATTATCGTGAGCAGTTCGGGCGTCAAGATACCACAAAGCGTGTATGCAGAGGATGGGATAAATTTTATTCATACGGCGAGTTTAACATGCTTCAGTCTGCAATTCAAAGAATGGTGCAGTTTGACAGGCTTTATATGCATCCCCAAATTTCAGGTGGTGCAATTTGGGCAGGGATTGACCATAACCGTGGATATATCGATAATGCGGCTATGGTTGGAGTCCTTGACTTATATCGTCTGCCGAAAACAAGCTATTATGCATACAAGAGCCAACGCCCAATTGAAGAAGTTACGGTGCTTTATGGCACTTATGATTGGGAAGTAAAGCCCGAGGAGCTGTTTGTGTTTAGCAATTGTGATGAGATAAAGGTTACGATAAATGGCGAAGAAACAACAACATTAAAGCCGAATAACGCATATTTAAAACAGGAAAAGCTGTTAAAATTAGCGAGTAACGTTCCGACAAGCAATGAGGTTTTAAATGAGATTCAAGTTAATGTGGTTAAAGAAGGGCTTAGCGGAATGCCACACCCTCCGTTTATATTAAACTTACCAAAAGAAGATATAAAAATCATTGAGATTGATGGTATTTATAAAGGAAATGTGGTAGCTAATCAAAAACTTTCAAAACCATCAATGGCAAAAAGTATAGTTTTAAGTGCAGAAGATTATAACATGGAGTTTCTGGCAGACGGAGCGGACGTAATCATGATTTATGCATACGCAAAAGATGTCGACGGAAATACCTGTAACACGTTTGAGGAAAGTGTGACCTTTAGTATTGAAGGAAACGGAAGACTAATCGGTCAGAACCCTATAAACTTTGCAGCAGGAATCATAGGTATACTTGTTAAATCTACAACAAATCCAGGGGAGATTAAAGTTTTAGCCAAATGCATGGATATTGTTAGCGACGTTTTAATAATAACAAGCATAAAGGATAAAACCTTGCATCTGCCGATTCCGACACAAAAAGTCACAAAGACGGAGTTTGTATACGAAGCTGATAAATGTATGAATGATTTAGACCCGAATGTACAAATGTTTAATATAGAAAGCGAAGGTAATCTTGCGATAAACGCAAGCATTGTTGCAAGCAGTGAACTTTCAGAATACAAAGCGTGCAATATGAACGACGGAAACCACGGCACAAAGTGGGTGGCAACTGATGATACTTTACAGGAAATTTTGATAATTCTTGATAAAGTTTATGACATCGGAAATATTAAGGTTTGGTGGGATAGTGACAATACGGAATATTATTATCGAATAGCGGTATCAAGCGACGGCGTGGAATATGAAACTGTTTTGGATAAAGTTGGAACAGGTCAGGACATAAAAGCGGACGAAATACACAAACCAAATATTAAGTTTATTAAAGTGTATGTCGATAAAGTTTCAAAGGATGTGGCAGGTATTTACAATATTATGATTTTTGAAGATAATAAGGCCTAAATTTGCGAGTGTTAGTTTTGCACATTTTAAGTCCAGTAAAATCAAGGGTTTTCAAAAGTTGTGTTAGAAATGCACATTTATTAAAAAGATATTAAAGCAATATATGGTTGTGCAATTTTGCTATATTGTTAGATTTGTTTATGTATCATTTGTATTGTGCATTGATTTTATGCGTTGAAGTACTTATACTGGTTATAGGGAATCAAATTCTAAAAAGGAGTGAGATGTATGGCACGAAAAGAAAAGACGCCAACTGTGTCCCTTAAAGCAAACGAAACCGGCTTTAAGAAGTGGTTGGGGGTTGTAAAAAAAGATTTCAAAATGCATCGAAGTGTTTACATGATTGCAATACCCGGAATTTTATTTTATTTAATATTTCTGTATGCACCGATGTATGGAACGATTATTGGATTTAAAAACTATTCCCCGGGGCTTGGAATTATGGGGAGTCCATGGGTAGGGTTTAAACATTTCCAAGATTTCTTTTCAAGTATCTATTTTGGAAGGATAGTTAAGAACACTTTGGTATTAAACTTCTATCTAATAGTATTCGCATTTCCGGCACCGATAATTTTAGCTTTGATGTTAAATGAAGTGCGAAAAACGGGATTTAAGCGAGGCGTACAAACGATTACATATTTACCGCATTTTATATCTATGGTTGTTATTTGCGGAATGATTACGGAATTTACATCAAGCAAAGGCTTTATAACCACCTTTGTAAATATGTTTGGAGGGGAACATGTTAACCTCTTACAAGAATCAGAATTGTTTAAAACAATCTATGTTTTGTCGGATATTTGGCAGGCTACAGGTTGGGGAAGCGTTATTTATATCGCCGCTTTATCGGGTGTGGATACAGAGCTATACGAAGCGGCAGAGATTGATGGTGCCGGTAAATGGAGACAGCTATTGAGTGTAACTCTTCCCGGAATATCTTCTACAATAGTTATTATGTTTATTTTAAGAATTGGTAACATCATGACTCTTGGTGCAGATAAAGTTATTTTGCTTTATAACCCTGTTATTTATGAATCTTCTGATATTATTTCTTCATTTATATATAGAAAAGGTTTGCAAGAGAGCAATCAAAGTTATGCAACGGCAGTTGGTTTGTTTAATTCTGTGATTAACTTTGCTTTGGTATTCGGTGCAAATAAAATAAGTCAAAAATTTAGCGAAAGTAGTTTATGGTAAAATAAACAGGAGGTGGAAAATATGAAAAAAACAATGGGACAACGATATTTTACTATCATAAATGCAACTCTTTTAATAATTGCATCTGTTTTAGCCTTATATCCTATATTATATGTGTTGTTTGCATCATTTTCTGATCCTGCAATGTTTGCTAAACACACAGGATTGTTATTTAAGCCTGAAGGATTTTCGCTTGAGGCGTATAAAGCTGTTTTTGAAAAACAGGAAATCTTTACAGGATACAAAAACACAATTATTTATTTAGTGGCGGGAACGTTTATTAATCTACTCTTTACGGTGTCGCTTGCTTATGTTTTATCCAGACCATATTTGTATTGGCAAAAATTTATGATGGTTTTTGTTGTTTTTACAATGTATTTTAATGGTGGACTTGTTCCTACATATTTATTAGTACAAAACTTAGGCTTAGCTGATACAAGATGGGCAATATTGTTACCTACGGCAATAAATACTTTTAACCTTATACTGATGCGAAATGGATTTATGGGAATACCTGTGAGTCTTGAAGAAGCCGCCAAAATCGACGGTGCTTCACCGCTCCAATCTCTGGTAAAGATTATTTTGCCTTTGTCCATGCCGACCATTGCGGTTGTTGTACTTTATTATGGCGTTGCACATTGGAACTCATGGTTCCAGGCTATGATATATTTAAGAGACCAAGAATTATATCCGCTACAGCTCTTCTTGAGAGATATCCTTTTAAATAAGGATACAACCTCTACAGACATGGTTGTAAATGCAGCAGGTGGTTCACAAGATGCGTTATTTGAAGTTGTAAAACATTCGACAATTATTGTATCAACGGTACCTATCCTCGTATTATATCCGTTCTTACAAAAATATTTTGTACAAGGTGTCATGATAGGCGCAGTTAAAGGTTAAAACTAAAATATAAATCTTAAAAAGGAGAGAAAATTATGAATAGAACATTTAAAAAATTAGTAGTTACAGGACTTGCATTAACACTTGCGGTTACAACTTTAGCGGGTTGTGGTGCAAAAAAGAAAGATACAGCAGCGGATTTATCAAATATTGAAACTATGACAGAGAATACCCTTCCAATAAGTAAGGAGGAAATAACGCTTGATGTATGGTGTGAAAACGGTGCTAAGGATTTTGTTAAGAGCTATAATGACATGTCCGCAGTAGATGAAATTGCAAAGAGAACCGGTGTAAGGCTTAACTTTGTGCATCCAACAGGTGCAACACAAGAGCAGCTTAATATAATACTTGCATCAAACGATTATCCTGATATTATCTTTTCAAACTGGGACAGCAAGGCGGCAAAAGTTTTAGATGATAACATAGCGATAAGGTTAAATGATTACATCGACAAGCTAGCACCTAATTTTAAGAAGATTTTAGAGCAAGAAAAAGGAATAAAAGAACAAATAACATTGCCAACAGGCGATATTGTATCATTCCCTCAACTTGCACTTGATGATAAATTCTTATGTTATGATGGATATTTTATCAGACAAGATTGGCTTGATAAAGTAGGTAAAAAGGTGCCGACAACAATTGATGAATGGCACGACGTTTTAGTAGCTTTTAAAACCCAAGACCCTAATGGAAATGGAAAAGCGGACGAGATTGCGTTTGGCGGACTTCCTTATATGTTCAAAGATGCGTTTATCTCATCGTTTGGTGTAACGACATATTATTCTCTTGACCCAAAAACACAAAAAATGACACATGCTTCACTTCAACCTGGATATAAAGAATATATTGCAACTATGGCACAATGGTTTAAAGAAGGCTTAATTGACCCGAACTATCTAAACGCCGGCAAAAAAGAAGTTGATGCATTAATGCTTAATGATACTTTAGGTGCATATTATGGCGATAATAATAACTCAATGCCTAAATATATGCAAATGAAACCAGAACTTAAATTGACCGCTGTTCCATATCCGATAGGACCAGCAGGAAAAGCATACTATCCAACACCGGCTGTCATTAGAACAGCTAGATCGCAAGGTGGTATCATCACCAGTTCTTGTAAAAACGTTAAAGAAGCTGTTAGAATTTGCGACTATCTTTATTCAGAAGAAGGTCAAACATTGCTTAACTGGGGAATTGAAGGCGAAAGCTTTACAAAAGATGCAAACGGAAAGAAACAGTTCACAGATAAGATTTTAAAGAATCCAGAAGGTAAAGTTCCTTATGAAGCGATTTGCCAATATTTCACAAATCGTGGTATTATGGGAGTTGTTCAATATGAGGCAGCAAGCGGACTTGAATCTAACCTTGACCCAAAAATCAAAGCAGTAAAAGCGGATTCAGTAAAATATGCTCAAGAAGCTGATAAAAGTCTTTTGACATATAATTTGAAGTTAACTGTTGAAGAATCAAGAGAGTTTGACTTGATTGAATCAGAAGTTAAAACCTATCGTGATGAAATGGTTTCAAAGTTTATTTTAGGAATTGAACCTATTGAAAACTATGATAAATTTGTAAATGACATGAAATCTTTGAAAATTGAAAGAGCGGTAGAAATTCAGCAGGCAGCGTACGACAGACAAATGAAATAAGTTTTAAAAAATTTTAGAAATGTAGGTGACTCTATTTTGAAAAATGCAAGAAGAATTTTAGCAATTATAATCGGAGTTTGTATTTTTGGTAGTAGCATTGGCGTTATGGCGGCAAAAGACAATATAGATTA
>JAVXFE010000016.1:0-2469 GCA_036658075.1 Oscillospiraceae bacterium | reverse complement strand
GATTATGCGTTGTTTGATTTAAAAACGTTTGATATTATGACGGGTGACGAGAACGGAAACCTTAATTTGGATGAAAACATAACAAGAGCGGAATTTTCAAAAATGGTTGTTTCTATGATTGGATATCCTGATATACAACCCAAAACTACAATTTTCCCTGATGTAAAGCAAGACCATTGGGCATCGGGATACATAGCGACATTAAACACCATGAATCTTGTAAAAGGTTCGGATGATGGAAAGTTTTATCCGGATGAATTTATAACATCTGATGAAATGTGTGTAATTCTTGTAAATTCATTAGGTTATAACATTCAGGCGGAAGAACGTGGTGGCTATCCTGATGGATATCGTTTAACGGCAAGAAAAATTGGCGTTTTAGACGGAGTAGAGTTACCTGACGGCTATATAACACGCCGTGACGTTGCGATTGCGATTTATAATTCTTTGGACGTTAGCCAACTTGTAAAAAAGTATTCGACAACTGAAGAATATTATGTAGATTCTGAATCGACTTATCGTAAAATTCTTTTAAAGAATGGAAATAAGTTTGACAGACAGACAGGTATCGTTACTGCAACTTCTGAAACGTGGCTTGAGGCTTCAATTACAGATATGCGTTCTACACAGGTTGAGATTGATGGATTGCTTTATGAATGTTTAGATGCCGGCATTTTAAAATATATAGGACAAGAAATTGACTATTATTTACAAGATGATAAAGTCAGCGGAAAGCTTATTATAAAGAGCTATGCACCGACAAAGAAAAATCATACGAATAATGTGGATGTTGAAGATATCACAAACATTACAACAGATAAAATCGAATACTATGATTCAGCTAATAATGGTAACATGAGAAAAAGCATGTTAGAGTCTGATTTTATAACTGTATATAATGGAAGAGTTTTAGTTGACTATAACCTAAATGACTTATTAAAGACTACAAACGCAAGCTTGTTATTTATTGACAATAATGACAACTCTCGTGCGGAGTATGTATTTGTAAACGAATACACATCAGCGATTGTGGAATCTGTAAATGTCGAAAATAAGAATATCTATTTTGATAAGGATTGCTATTTAGGCGACAAACCTATGATACGCCTAGAGGATGAAAATGAAGATATTATCTTTAATCTCTATAGCGATAACGGCGACCGTATAACTCTTGAAGATATCAAAGAAGGCGATGTAGCATCTGTTTTAGCAAGTAAAGACGGAATGCTTATTAATATCATGATAAGCCAAAAGAAGGTCGAAGGTACTTTAACGAGTATCCAAAACGGCAAAGCTACTATTAGCGATAAAGAATATAAATTTGAAAAAGACATTGAAACATACGGACTTCAAGTTGGTTCTGAAATCGTAGCAAAGCAATCGTTTGCCGATAAGATTGTGTTCGTTGAAAACGCAGAAAAAGATTCTGACTATGCGTATCCTGTAAAAGTTTCTAAAGGTACAGGGCTTGAAACCGCATACGAACTCATGTTGCTTATTCCAGATAAGCTTGTTAACAAAAGTGACTCTGTAGAAGATGGCGACGGTGGTGCAGATAAAACCGTTAAGTATCTATCATGTCAAAATAAGGCTATTGAATACAGAAAGCTTGCAAGCAAGGTTATATTCCAAAAGGACGAGTATTCAAGCAAAATTAAAGTTGATTCAGATGACTTGATTTATGATAAAAACCCAAATGATAATATTGATTATACAATAATGAACAAACCTCTTAGCTATCGCACAAATTCGAACGGCGAGATTTCAAGCGTTATGTTGCTTGAGCAAATAGGAAAAGGCGATAAAAAGAAGTACAATTCAAGTGAGCAAACGTTTGGCGGAACGTCAGGCGGAGCTTATGGCGTTTTGGAAGACACATACGTTGTATGCGTTCCTACAAATACAACCTCAAGCGACTCCGATTATTTTGAAAAAGTTGAAATGAACAATGGTAGAGAGTATAACATAAAAGGCTTTGAACTTGAAGAATCTAAAAATTGTGCAAAGCTTATCGTTATCAGCGATAACATGGTTTCGGGAACTGATGGTATTGTTACTACAAAATCAGATGTCGGAATGGTAAACGAAATGATTACCGCTGTTGATGAAGAAGGCGAAGAACGCACGAAGATTCAAATGATTACAAAAGGCAAAGAGATAGAAGTAATGGTGGCAAAGGATATCCAAACCACTGCAATATTTAACCGTGTTAGAAGAGGCGACCTTGTTGCATATTCTCAAGACGGAAATGATGAACTCGATGCTATTGAAATTCTTGAAAGCCTAAGCGAAGACCCATCTCCTGCTTTGACAGGGCTTGCAACGGATAACGAGGAGTTTGTAGGATATACAAACAAGATTAGATTTAGAGAAGTTTCAGAGCGTAAAAACAGATGGGTGGATACCTTAGAAGTATCTTTGGGACAAGATGGTGCTAAAGAAAAAGAATATGAAATCTTAAACAAAAAC
>JAVXFE010000015.1:0-15055 GCA_036658075.1 Oscillospiraceae bacterium | reverse complement strand
ATTGAAAACGCCGTTATCGATAAAGATAAAAACACGGTTATGCAAGATGGAGAAATCGTGCCAAATGCGGAGATTATTACTGAACAAATCGTGCCACTCGGTACGGCGGCAAGTCAGGTCGCTATTAAACAAACAGGCACAAACGGTGGTGGCTTTTTTGGCGTAAACTCGGCGCACCCTTTAGAGAACCCAAGCCCCTTCACAAACATGATTGAAATGCTATCTATTCTTCTTATTCCTGTCGCCCTCTGTTTTACTTTCGGGAGAAATGTAAAAAACAAGAAACAGGGAAAGGCAATATTTATGGCAATGTTTGTATGTCTTATACTTGCACTTTCCATAATTGGAATAAACGAACAGATGGCAACTCTACAGCTTTCGCAAAACGGTGCGGTAGATATAAGCACAAATCAGCAATCAGGTGGAAACATGGAAGGCAAAGAATCTCGTTTCGGAATCACCTCGTCGGCGACATGGACAGCGTTCACCACATCGGCGTCAAGCGGTTCTGTTAACGCCATGCACGACAGTTATACACCGCTTGGCGGAATGATTGCCATGCTTCTTATGCAACTCGGAGAGGTCATATTTGGTGGCGTAGGGTGTGGCCTTTACGGAATGCTCGGCTTTGCAATATTAACTGTGTTTATCGCAGGTCTTATGGTAGGTCGAACCCCTGAATTTTTAGGAAAAAAGATAGAGCCATATGAGATGAAATGGGCAGTCGTGGCGTGCCTTGCGACCCCAGTCGCTATACTTATCGGAAGCGGAGTTGCGGCGGCTTTTCCAGATATTACGAATAGCTTAAACAACACAGGTCCTCATGGGTTTTCAGAACTCCTTTACACATTTTCATCATGTGGCGGAAATAACGGTTCGGCTTTTGCAGGATTTAACGCAAACACTGTGTTTCTAAACGTTTCGCTCGGGCTTGTAATGCTTTTTGCAAGGTTTATACCTATTATTGGAATTCTTTCAATAGCTGGCAGTCTTTCTAAAAAGAAAATGCTCGCCACCACGGCAGGTACTTTATCTACTACAAATGGAATGTTCGTGTTTTTATTAATTTTCGTGGTAGTTTTAATAGGGGCTTTAAGCTTTTTCCCAGCACTTGCATTAGGACCCATTGCAGAATTTTTCAGTTCAATAGTTTAGAAAGCTTAGGAGGAAAATCGCATGACTACAAATTCTTTTACAAACAAAAAAATGATGTTTCGAGCAATAAAAGATTCGTTTTTAAAGCTTGACCCAAAGACACAGGCACAAAACCCAGTAATGCTTTTAGTTTATATTTCGGCAATTTTAACAAGTATACTTTACATTATTTCACTACTTGGCTTAAAAGATGTTTCAAGTGGCTATACGCTAGCTATTGCGGTTATTTTATGGTTCACTGTGATTTTTGCAAACTTTGCAGAGGCGATTGCTGAAGGTCGAGGAAAGGCACAAGCGGACTCTTTAAGGTCGTCAAAACGAGACGTAGACGCAAACAAGATTCAGTCCATACTAACACGTGACAAGGTAACGGTTGTATCATCAGCCACGCTTAAAAAGGGCGATATGGTGATAGTTAAAGCTGGCGAACAGATTCCTGCAGACGGTGAAGTTATTGACGGTGCCGCCTCTGTTGACGAAAGTGCAATAACGGGCGAATCCGCACCAGTAATCCGTGAAAGCGGTGGCGACAGGAGTGCGGTAACAGGCGGAACCTCTGTACTTTCAGACTGGATTATCATACGCATTACAAGCGAACCAGGTCAAAGCTTTTTAGATAAGATGATTGCTATGGTTGAAGGTGCAGCAAGAAAGAAAACCCCAAACGAGCTAGCCTTACAAATATTTCTCGTTGCCCTTTCTATAATATTTATTTTGGTAACAATGTCACTTTACACCTTTTCGGCGTTTAGTGCAAATCAAGCAGGAATACAAAACCCCACATCAATAACGACTTTGGTTGCACTTTTGGTGTGTTTGGCTCCAACAACCATCGGGGCTTTATTATCAGCAATAGGGATTGCCGGTATGAGTCGCTTAAATGAGGCAAACGTCCTCGCTATGAGTGGTAGAGCCATTGAAGCCGCGGGAGATGTCGACATTCTTATGCTTGATAAAACAGGCACAATAACGCTTGGAAACCGTCAAGCCAACGACTTTATCCCTGTTGATGGGGCGACAATGCGTGAACTTGCGGACGCCGCACAACTCTCTTCGCTTTCAGACGAGACACCAGAGGGCAGAAGCATTGTAATTTTAGCTAAAAACAAGTTTAATATTCGTGAAAGAGAACTAGACGGAAAAAACATGGTCTTTGTTCCGTTTACAGCAAAAACCCGAATGAGCGGTGTGAATTTTGACGGAAACGAGATTCGGAAAGGGGCGGCAGAATCGGTAAGGGATTATGTTATCGAAAACGGCGGTGTCTACAGTGAGGAGTGCGAAAATGCAGTAAAGCAGATTTCAAACATGGGCGGTACGCCTCTTGTAGTGGCAAAAAACAACAAAATTCTAGGCGTTATTCACCTAAAAGACATTATAAAAAAAGGCGTAAAAGAGAAGTTTTCCGACCTTAGAAAAATGGGCATAAAAACCATTATGATTACAGGCGACAACCCATTAACAGCGGCGGCGATTGCGGCAGAAGCAGGTGTCGACGACTTTTTAGCCGAGGCAACGCCTGAAGGAAAGCTTGAAATGATTCGTGACTTCCAATTAAAGGGTCACCTAGTGGCAATGACAGGTGATGGCACAAACGACGCACCCGCCTTAGCCCAGGCGGACGTTGCGGTAGCCATGAACTCGGGGACTCAAGCGGCAAAAGAGGCAGGAAACATGGTGGATTTAGACTCGTCACCAACAAAGCTTATCGACATTGTGCGAATAGGAAAGCAACTTTTAATGACGCGTGGAAGCCTTACGACATTTTCGATTGCAAACGACCTTGCTAAATATTTCGCAATAATTCCAGCGTTATTTTTGGGGCTTTATCCACAACTTTCAGCACTAAACATTATGGGTCTTCATTCCCCTCAAAGTGCGGTTTTATCAGCGATAATCTATAACGCCCTAGTAATAGTAGCCTTGATTCCGCTAGCCCTTAAAGGGGTAAAATACCGTGAGGTGTCAGCTGGAAAACTGTTGTCAATGAATCTACTTATTTACGGTTTAGGCGGAATTGTGACACCGTTCGTGTTTATTAAGATTATAGATATGGTCCTTGTTTTTATGGGCGTGGCTTAACATATTTGACTATGAATTAAAGGGGTGTTTTAATTGAAAAAAACGATGGTTACATCAATATTACCAACAATAGTTACAGCGATATTATCAATGATTGTATTTACGTTAATTTGCGGCGTTTTATACACAGGAGTGGTAACAGGAATATCACAACTTATTTTTCCAAAGCAGGCAAACGGTAGCATTATTGAAATAGACGGAAAGAAGTACGGAAGTGAACTTTTAGGACAGCAATTCACAGACGAAAGCCACATGTGGGGCAGAATTATGAACCTTGACACCAAAACTTTTAAGGACGAAAACGGGAAAACGCTTATGTATTCAGTGCCATCAAATTTAAGCCCGGCAAGCGATGAATACGAAACGCTTATCGGCGAACGTGTAGAAAAGATTAAACAGGCACACCCTGAAAAGGGAAACATGGCGATTCCTGTAGATTTAGTGACATGTTCAGGGAGTGGGCTTGACCCTGGAATCTCGGTTTTGGCGGCGAATTATCAGCTTGAAAGAGTTGCAAAGAACAATAATCTTTCAGTAGATGAGGTTAAAAAGATTGTAGAAGAATGCACAAACCACAAGTTTTTAGGGGTGTTTGGAGAAGAGACCGTAAATGTCCTAGAAGTAAACTTAAAGTTAGACGCAAAATAAACGCAAAACAAATAGAAACAGAGAATTTATAGCACACGTGTGTTGCAATATTATGAAATGTGCGTTATAATGTGTTTTATCGTACCACATGTTTAGGCGGAGGTGATATCTTGAACGAATCTCGTAAAAATCCCTATGATATTTTAAATAAAATTAAGACTGATGAAAAATTAGGCGGCTATGGAAAGCTAAAGATTTTCTTTGGTTATGCGGCAGGAGTCGGGAAAACTTACGCTATGCTCAAAGAGGCTCATATCATTAAAAAGCAGGGCATAGACGTTGTTATCGGCTATATCGAGCCTCATACACGCCCTGAAACCGCCGTGCTTGTAAGCGGTCTTAATAGCATTCCTGCCCTCCAAATTAAACACAAAGACATCACTCTCCGTGAGTTTAACCTAGACGAGGCTTTGCGTAGACGCCCACAAGTTATACTTGTAGACGAACTTGCACATACAAACGCCGATGGCTGTCGTCATACAAAACGCTATAAAGACGTTGAAGAGCTTTTAAGGGCTGGAATTGACGTATACACCACCGTAAATGTTCAGCATATCGAAAGCCTTAACGATATTGTTTCATCAATCACAGGGGTTATTGTAGGTGAGAGAATCCCTGATACCGTGTTCGATTCAGCGGACACAGTAAAGATTGTGGACATTGAACCTAAGGACCTTATTGAACGCCTTAAAAGTGGTAAAATCTACAAAGAAACACAGGTGGATAAAGCTCTTAATAACTTCTTTACAGAAGAAAACCTTATCGCATTGCGTGAAATCGCTTTAAGGCGGAGTGCGGATAGGATTAATAAAATTTCAGAAAAGACAAAACCTTCCACGAACCGTGAATATTATACAGACGAGCATATCTTAGTCTGCCTGTCGTCATCACCCTCAAACGATAAGCTTATACGAAACGCAAGCCGAATGGCAAACGCCTTTAAGGGGCGGTTTACTGCCCTTTTTGTAGAAACTCCAAACTTCATGCAAATGACTGATGAAGACAAAAACCGCCTTCGGAAAAACATTCGTTTAGCGCAACAACTCGGTGCGAGCATTGAAACGGTTTGTGGCGATAATGTCGCCTATCAGATTGCGGAATTTTCAAGGCTTGCGTCAGTTTCTAAGATAATAATCGGTCGGAGCGGGGCAAGGCGAAAGACTATATTTTCAAAGACGTCATTTTCAGAAGAACTAACACGTCTTTCTCCAAACCTGGACATTTATATTATTCCAGACCAAAACACCTCGCATTATAGAAAAAAGCCAATTTTTCGAAACATAAAAATATCCGCAAAGGACATATTTAAAGCGTTTGGCGTGCTAGTCTTAGTTACCCTAATTGGTCTTTTATTCGACAGATGGGGCTTTAATGAGACAAACATCATCACCATCTATATTTTAGGGGTATTGGTAATATCTATACTTGCACCAAACCGACTAATCACCGCCGTGGTCTCACTTGTAAGCGTTTTAACGTTTAACTTTTTCTTCACGGTGCCACGATTTACGCTTGACGCATATAACACCGGGTACCCTGTGACGTTTGCAATAATGTTCGCTTCCGCATTTTTAACAGGTAACTTAGCGATAAAGATTAAACAGCAGGCACATGTATCCGCCCAAAATGCGTATCGCACAAAGATTTTACTTGATACAAACCAACTCCTTCAACAAAAGAAAAACGCTAATGAGATTTTTGAAGTTTTAGCAAACCAACTAAATAAACTGCTTTCAAAGGACATAGTGTATTATGTGGCAGGCGAAAATAAGCTTTCTGAACCTATCGTGTTTCCTGCCGATTTAGAGAAGCATGAAACTGATTTAGAAAAGTATAAAACCGAAAACGAAAAAGCGGTTGCGTCATGGGTGTATAAAAACAACAAACATGCAGGGGCAAGCACTGACACTTTATGCTCGTCAAAGTGCCTATATCTATCCGTGCGTGGCGTAAGTGAGGTCTTTGGCGTTGTTGGAATCTCTCTTGAACATGATAGATTAGAGGCGTTTGAAAGTAATCTTGTGCTTTCAATTTTAGGCGAATGCGGGCTTGTCCTTGAAAAGGAACTTTCATATCAGAGAGAACAAAAAGCCCTTATATTGGCTAAAAATGAGCAGTTAAAGGCTAATATTTTACGTACAATCTCGCATGATTTGCGGACACCGCTTACAAGCATTTCGGGGAACGCAGGGCTTCTTATAAACAACGGTGACGCCCTAAACGAGCCGAAAAAGAAGGAGTTGTACACTGATATTTATGACGATTCTATATGGCTTATTGATTTGGTAGAAAACTTATTATCCGTTACCAGAATTGAGGACGGAAGCCTAAAACTTAACATGCACGGCGAACTTATAGATGAGGTAATCACCGAGGCTTTGCGACATGTTAACCGAAAGCTTTCTGAACACGAAATAGTCGTTTTGCAGGACGAAGAATTCCTTATGGCGAAAATGGATTCAAGGCTTATTGTTCAGGTAATAATAAATATTGTAAATAACGCCATAAAATATACAGAAAGTGGTTCAAGAATAGTGATAAAGACCTTTTCGAAAAGTGATAAAGTGATGGTCGAAATTTCAGACACCGGTGAGGGGATTTCAGATAAATCAAAAGAGAAAATCTTTGATATGTTCTATACTGTGAATGGGAAAATAGCGGACGGACGGCGAAGTTTAGGTCTTGGGCTTGCATTATGCAAATCCATAATAGTCGCACATGGTGGCGAAATAACTCTGCGAGAGAACACTCCACATGGGGCAATCTTCTCGTTTTCCCTTCAAAAAGAGGAGGTAAATTTAAATGTATAAACCGACTATTTTAGTTGTTGAAGATGACAAAGCGGTTAGGAATTTAATTACAACCACTTTGGAAATGGAAAACTATAATTATTATACAGCGAAAACAGGAAAAGAGGCTTTAAGTGAGGCAATAAGTCGAAACCCTGACGTTATTCTTCTTGATTTAGGGCTTCCTGACATGGACGGCGTGGAGATTATTAAAAAATATCGCTCATGGTCAAGCAAGCCAATTATTGTCATTAGTGCCAGAAGTGAAGATAGGGATAAAATTGACGCACTCGATAGCGGTGCAGATGATTATTTAACAAAGCCGTTTTCGGCTTTAGAGCTGTTGGCACGCCTTAGGGTAATGATTCGGAGGATAAACATGACCCAAAACGAGTCGGCACCGACCACAACTTTCACAAACGGTGGCTTAGTGATTGATTATGCGTCCGGGTGTGCATATCTTGAAGGGGCAGAACTACATTTAACGCCCATTGAGTATAAGCTTTTATGCCTTTTAGCTAAAAATATGGGAAAGGTTTTGACCCATTCATATATCACGCATGAAATATGGGGTTCTGCATGGGAAAATGACGTTGCGTCGCTCCGTGTTTTTATGGCGACATTACGAAAAAAGATAGAGTCACCGCACGGCGAGACCAAATATATCCAAACCCACATAGGCGTAGGATATCGAATGTTAAACGTTCGGGACGTGTAGGGGACGATGCCCACATCGTCCCGTTTGGTTTACGCCAACGATAACAAATTCGGTTGATTTGATGTTCGGGACGATGTGGGCATCGTCCCCTACAAAATCCTTTGCCATCATTTATAACATACATTTCATGACATTACAATACACGTGTGCGTTACAAACGTGTTACATCTGTAGGCATCGTCCCATACCTATCCAATATCGGTAAAGTTCATAACAACCGTTTTTCCACGCTCGGTTCCCTGTGGGAAGGTTACGGTAATTTCTGATTCATTTCCTAAAATATTAGCTCCGTCACCATTTAACTTCCTGTTTATTTTAATTTTCGTGTTAGCCAAAGTTGAGTTTTTCGGGTCTGACACACATAGTTCAAATCCATTTTCTGTTTGTGTAAGTAGCATTAAGCACGGGTCTTTTGCGGCGGTGATTGTCAAATCAGAGCTAAATCCCGTAACGCTTTTTGGAACAGTAACGCTTTCACTATACACTCCTTTATTTTGATTAAAGAATGCAACCCCTAAACTTTTCCCTGTTTTTGACCATACTGCCTGCACTTTTTCGTTGTTGATTATTTCCACCATGCTTGGATTAGAAGCATAGTCACGCATTGTGGTTTGGGTAATATTCGGAAGCACAGTGTACGAATATTTGGCACCGCTTGGCATTATTCCGTGGTCAATCCCTAATGCAAAAACGTCTTTTGTTTCCATTGTATCACTTTGAGTAGAGTTGATTGCGTTCCACGACCCTGTTCGTGGCTTTGCCTTTGCAAAAACGTTAGAATTTTGATTAAACATATACCCGATATTGTCATGCATAACCCATTTCGGATTAGAAAGTGTGACTTCATTATTTTGAGGTAAGGTTTCAAGGGTTGTTCCATCTAATGAGTATGAAACCTCTCCGTTTAATAGGCATTGATTTAGCGTGGTGTTGACTGTCGCCCCTGCAACCGTACCAACAATACCCGAGCCGGTAGCGACAAATCCTTCATCAAACATAAAGTTTGCACGTTTGGCTTTTACGCCATTGTGCGAATAATCCATTGCCGAAACGGCATATTTCCCATTTGAAACGCCACCCACAAATTCAGTGGCACCATATTCAGCCCCTGGCGATGGAATATCCTCAAACGGAAGATATGTGGTGGTCGTACCCGGAATATTACTCCAGTCCCAAACGGCGAAAATGTTTTGGTATTCACTGCCTGTTCTCATAATCGTGGTCGCACCATCAGCGATATAATACGCCTTAGAATTTTCCTTATTCATGTATTCTGTGTTTTTATTTCTTTTCGAACTTCCACGTACGCTTACATAAAAGTCGGGACGGTGGAATATAGTCAAGTCCGATGTCCAAAAATGTTTTGCCCCGCTAAAGCCCAAGTCAGAAGCCCCAAGTCGGTTTTCTTTTAAGGCTAAAAGTTCACGTCTCCGTGTTAGGTTTGGGTTCGAAATCAGCGAGTTTACCGCATTTAAAGAGTTAGATTTAACAGAACCCCCAACCCCATTCTTGCGTGAAATAGCTCGTCCATAGATAGAAAAGTCTGAACCGTTTCCATGAAACATCCAACTATGTCCATCTAAAATAAAATCCGCATATGTGTTAATCGCCCTGTCCGAAACCATAAATTCAGTATCGCTTAAATATTTAAGAAGGGTATTAACGCCACTACAAAAAACGTTTCCATAGCTTCCATTATAAAGCAAAGAACCGTGCTGATGAAACGAAGAATCAGGCATGATACCTTCACCGCCACCAGCCTGAGAAAACACAGAAAGTTCATTATCGAGAAGATAACTCACGGTGTTTTTCATGCTATTGCTATCACCTGTCGCCGCTGAAATCCTAATTGCGGTAAGCAGTTTATCGGTTAAATTTCCGCCTGTATCTGACGATTTATGGGCTAGGCTTTCGTTTACGTCAGGCATACCTAAAAGCGTTAAAGTTTTTAAAGCGGGTAGATATTCTTCGCTTGATAATGGATAAAGCAAAATAATCGAAAGCTTGTTCGGCGTATCGATATCATTGTACCACCAATTTGTACTTTTGTATTGGTTTTTTGCCCAATCCGCTAAAACTGAATCAATGCTCGCTTTAAGTGAAGGGTTAGAGTACCAACGATTTTCAGGGGTGTAATATGCTTTTAGCATAATCGAAACATTAGATAAGGCAGTGGAAGGTTCCCAATTCGTCTGTGCTTTAGAGGTGTAGTCGATATCGTTAAACTTCCCATTTGGATTAAGTTTATCGAGAAAAGGTTGTGGATTTGCACTTTTAGAAAAGAGATTTAAGTCGTTTGTGATTCGAGCCTTAATCTTTTTCATATCATTTTCTTGTGAGGCGGTTTCGGTTGTCGTTGCTAAAAAAGCAGTGCTTTCCGCATATGGAACGAGATTTTCTTTTCCGCCCCATATGAAAAACTTAAGTTCATATTGCGTGTTTAAAGGCGTTATGTTAGGGATTTCTAAATCGAAAACAAGCCCCAAATCGGTCGGCATTGACTTTTCTTGATGTATAATGCTGATTAACTCGTCGTTGTTATAAAATCCGCAATAGATAGAAAAATCGGTGTTTTTAAGAACCTTATTTGTCCGCTCAACGAAAACTTTTGCATGAATCATGGGATAAAGCCTTCCGACAGTCAGTGAATCAATAGGAAGCCCCGCTTCGTCAGACATATGTACGGCGGATATGTAAACAGTGTCAGAAAGACTGATATCTTCAGCGGATACAGTGGATACACAGGCGATAGATAACGCCAATATTATAAAAACAAGAACCATATTTTTAATAATTCTATTTGCTTGCTTCATTATATAACAGCTCCTATTATTTTATGTCGATATATAACAGCTCCAATTATTTTATATCGCTATTTTCTTGTATATAAGTCTAGGGTACCACAGTTCTTTCGATTTGTAAACAAAATTTTTGCGAATCGGCACTTGACAATGTCTTTTTTTGTGTTATAATGCTACCTAACGTTATGTAGAGATTTGGAAAAAGACAAAGTAAAGTAGCAAGAAAATTATTTGTGAGTAATACGAAAATTATTTAATCGAGAGGAAATTTGAAAAAAATGTTAGAAAAGCAGTTTGTCACCCTTCCCGTTAAAAGGGTGTTTTTAAGTTTAGCGATACCGAATATACTAAGCATGGTGTTTTCGTCACTCTACATGATTGCGGACGGAATCTTTGTTGGTCAATTTATTGGCGAACATGCACTTGCCGCCGTAAACCTGATTATGCCTATTATGATGATTATATTTGCCCTATCTAATATGATTGCGGTCGGGTCGTCTGTAAAGGTTTCAACGGCTATGGGTGCAGGGGATATTAAAAAGGCACGGCACCTTTTTTCAGCAAGCGTACTGATGATTCTTATTATTAGTGTCGTATTTTCTATTATAGGAACGATTTTTGCAAAGCCGTTTATTTTTGCTATTATTAAAGATAAGGTTTTGGCGGAAATGGCGTACGATTATATGCGTATTTTCCTCGTGGGGCTTCCGCTTTTTATGCCCGTATTTGCAATGGATAACTTTTTGCGTGTTTGCGGAAAGTCTAAGTATTCGATGTGGGTTAATATTATCGTGTCCATATTAAATGTCGCCCTAGACTGGGTGTTTATTGCACACATGGGACTTGGAATCGAATTTTCAGCGTTAGCGACAGTAATAAGTATGATTTTGGGTTCGGCACTTTCGTTTGCCCCATTTTTTACAAAGAAAATCACATTGCATTTTTCAAAGCCTAAAATGTCAATGTCCGAGGCGGTTGGAATCATCTATAATGGTGCTTCTGAATTTTTCAGCACAATAGCAAGCTCGCTTATTGCCACGATTGTAAACGTCGTTTTATTAACTCTCGGCGGTGCGATTGCCGTTGCAAGTTATGGAATCGTTATGTACATCGACACCTTGCTTGTAGGCATTTTATATGGAGTTTTGGACTCTGTACAGCCGGTAGTAAGCTATAATTTAGGGGCAAAAGATAAGAAAAGGACGCTTGCATTTTTTAAGATTTCAAGCATTACAACGGCAACGTTGTCACTTCTTTGCATGTTTGGGATTTTACTGTTCCCTGAAAATTTAGCAAACGTTTTTACAAAGGATAATAATGCGGAGATTATAAACATGACAGTAATAGCCCTGTTGCTTTTTGCACCGTCATATTTGTTTACATGGTTTAATATGGTAGCAAGCACCTTTTTAACGGCGATGGATAAGCCACGAGAATCAATGATAATCATGACCTTTAGAGCGATTGTGTTTCCGCTTGTCACATTATGCACACTGACATGGTTTATGGGCGTTTATGGAGTGTTCTTCACGGCGACAATTTCAGGAGCCTTAACGTTTGTGGTAGCCTTGTTTATTTGGAAGAAAGCGGTAAAGGAATTGCGTACCGCATAAAATTTAAAATAATCAACTTTTATAATTCTATAATTGACTTTTTCTTTTTTATAATATATAATGTATAGAATAATGTGGGTTATATTAAGGGGAGATTTTAAGTGTTAGACACAGCATCGGTTTGTAATATTGGGGGTCGTGAAGTTAATGAGGATTTTGTCGGAATTTTAGAAGATGGCGGTTGTGCTTGTTTTGCCGTTGTTGATGCAAAAGGCAGTTCTAAGGTCGCCGAAACTATCACAAAGTCAATTTTAAATGATTTTAAGAATTCTCGAAATATTACGCATACATCAATGGAAGAATTTTTCGACCATGCACAGGATAAAATGCTTGATGAAATTGATGATACCGACCCTTTATCGCCGAATATAGTTACCGCTACGGCGGTGTCCATGCTTACAGATGGAAACTGTGCGGTTTGGGGACATATTGGAGATAGTCGGCTTTATCATTTTAAAGATAACTTTATCGATGAAATCACGCCTGACCATTCGGCGGCATATGCGACATATGAGGCAGGGCAGATTAAATATGGTCAGATTGGAAAACGACGTATCCGAAACCAGTTATATCGAACAATGGGAAATTCTAATATATTTAACCCTGAAATTACCAACCCGACACTTATAAAAGAGAATGAGAGCTTTGTACTTTGCACCGATGGGTTTTGGGAAAATATCAGCGTTCGCCAAATGGAGAGAACTTTAAAAAAGTCTTCTAGTGCGGCGGAATGGCTTGATAAAATGACAAGCATTGTAAAAAAGAACTTTAAAAAGAATAGAGCTGAAAATTCTCACGATAACTATAGTGCAATTGTAATAAAGAAAGTTTAAATTTCAGAAACGGAGTAGGTTATGAAAAAATATATAAAATTCGTCCTTTTGTTTTTAAGCATGATTGCCATGCTAAATCTTACGGTGTTTGCCATTAACACCCAAAACGTATTCGATACTGGTCTAAACATACTTGATGCAGTCGGGTTGTGTGCGGCAGGGTTGTTTGTGATTTCGCTTGTGTTTATTTTGGTGGGCTTGTTTACAGAGAAAAAGCAAAAACAACCTGACACGACGCCTAATATTATTGAAAATAATATTAATAAGTCGCCTGCACCGATTGAACAACCACAAGATGAAGAGTCACAAGAAGAACAACCACAAGACGAACAGTCACAAGCTGAACAGTCACAAGACGAACAGCCACAAGACGAAGAACAAGAAGTTGAAGAGTCACAAGACGAAGAACAAGAACCTGAACAACCTATAGAAGCCCCAATCTCTGAAGATACTTCTGAAAATATAAAACGCACATTAGTCTTAAACGGACTTAATAATAAAGATGAGCTTTTCGTTGCAATCGATAATGTTGTTACGGTCGGTCGAAAAGGGAATAACGATTTAGTGATTAGTGATACGGTTATTTCTGGAAGGCATTGTGAAATTTCATGTGATAAAGGAGACGTTTTCATTAGCGATAATAATTCGACAAATGGTACATATATCAATACGAGAAAGATTTCCGAAAAGACGAAGATTAACGATGGCGATATATTACAGTTAGGTGAAAGACGCTATAAAGTTTCAATAACTTAAAAAATATAATGGACGACCAAATTCGGTCGTCCATTTTTGGGTTAAAATTATGAATTCTTATGTAAAATAGGCGATAGCTTTTTATATAAAAGTAATGTCACGCCTGAAACTAAGAAAGTTTTTACAAGATTAAACGGCGTAATGCTATATAGTATCAGCTTTAATTCACTATCCAGTATAGGTGAAATTTTCGCACCCATTGCGACAATTGCATCAAGGGGCATACCCATAACGTTTATATAAAACGGAAACATTACGTAAAGGTTTGAAAATATTCCAAGAATCGAAAAGACTAAGCTTCCGGCAATTACAGAAAGCACGGCACCTTTTTTTGTCCTGTTCTTTTTATAAATCAGCCCTGCCGTGCCTACGAACGATGCACCGAGAATAAAGTTTGAAAGTTCCCCTACCCCGGCACTGCTGGTGCCTTTAAAAAGTATGTATAGAATATTTTTTAAAAGTTCGATTATTATTCCGGCTAAAGGTCCAAAAGCGAACGATAAAATCAGTGCCGGCAAATCTGAAAAGTCGAACTTTACGAATGGTGGAACGAGCGGAACCGGAAAGTCAAGAGCCATAAGAATAAACGATAAGGCTCCGCCGAGTGCAATGGCGACAAGTGTGCGTGTAGAAATTATTCTTTTTTCTTTTTCCCTTTTGTTAATTGTGTCCATGATAAATCTCCCCTTTAAATATAAATACGCCCAAAGAGCGTTTAAATGCTCCTAGGGCGTAAAAATTATATCAAAAGTCCATAAATAAACGGCTTTATATAAAACGGCATTATATAAAAACTTTATATAAACGGTTTTACAGTGATATTCTTCTTTCATCCAGACTATAAACTGTCGGCCTTGGAATTTGAAAAATCATCACCAAGTCAGCCAAAAAGGCTCGTGGGCTATACCACCGGTACGGAATTTCACCGCTCCCTGAAGCTTTAATACCTTATTATTCTACATCAAAATATTTAAAATGTCAATAGCTAATTAATTTGGTTTTTTAGGGTCACTTTTTTCAAGAACCCCATACGTGCTGGACGGCATTTTTTCACGGCTGACTTCGACCCCGTCTTTTTTCACGATTCGTGTAACATAAAACGAACTTCCGTTTGAACTACGCACGATTTGGACAGAAGTCTTTTCGGGGTTATAGCCTAAAATGCTACATTTAAGCGTTCCACCATCAGGAATGGCAAGAACTTTTACTGGATATGGAGTGTTATTTTTAAACCTAAAGTCAAGTGACCCATATGAAACCGTGGCGTCCATTCCGCCAGGCATATAACTGACAGAAAGCGAATGCTGGTTGCGTTCTACAATTTCAAGATTCGCATATAATACGGCTGAATAGAGCGTTGAAGACGGCTGACATACACCGCCACCAAGTCCGCTTTCGACCTTGTTTCCGACAAACACCGGTGCAGCTTGAAAGCCGTTAGCACGGCTCCTTTCGCCTACAATGTTGTTATATGAGAAAACCTCACCGGGCATAAGCTCGGTTCCGTTCATTTTCTTAGAGGCAAGGCGAACATTATTTGCACGTGGTGCAGAACTTCCGCCGAAATCAGAGTTGTACGAGCCAAGCGTTTCAGAATATAAATCCGCCGTTAACATTTCCGACGTAACAGCAGGTGGTGTTGTTTTTGCTACCATTTCAA